>JAITKT010000432.1 GCA_031278225.1 Deltaproteobacteria bacterium | reverse complement strand
GGAGGTTCTTTTTTTTCAGGTGAGAGGCGTAAAGAAACATTATCTGGTCGCCGTCCACCACGTTTCCCCCGCCGTCTATGAAAATCGCCCTGTCGGCGTCTCCGTCGAGCGCGACCCCGATGTCGGCCCCGGTTTCCCTGACCATGGCGGCGCAGACCTCCGGGTGGAGGGCCCCCGTGTCGCGGTTTATGTTGAAGCCGTCGGGGGAGGCCGATATCAGGCACACCCTCGCCCCCAGTTCCTCGAAGACCGCGGGGGCGCTCTCGTGGGCGGCGCCGTTCGCGCAGTCCAGGGCTATGGTCATGCCTTCGAGGGTCAGGTTCTTGGGAAAGGTGTTTTTCAGGGACACCACGTAACGTCCCACGGCGTCCCTCACGGGATGGGTCTTTCCCACCAGTCCGGGTTCGGGGAGCTCCCCGTTCAGGACTTTGGGGTTTTCCATGAGGCGTTCCAGCTTGGCCTCCGTCTCGTCGGGGAGCTTGTAGCCCTGACCGTCGAAGATCTTGAGCCCGTTGTCCTGGAAGGGGTTGTGGGAGGCGGATATCACTATCCCCGCGTCGGCTCTCGTGGAGGAGGTGAGGTTGGCGAGGCCGGGGGTGGGAAGGGTTCCCGCCCAAAAAACGTCTCCCCCCTGGCTCATGACCCCCGCGGCCACGGCGCTCATCAGCATGTCGCCCGAAAGGCGGGTGTCCTTCCCCACGACGATTTTGGGTTTCCTTCGGAGATTGCGCTCCGTCCTCAAAAGACCGGTCAGGGCTTTTCCGAGAGACAGCGCGGTTTCCGCGGTCATGGGGTCGCGGTTCACGACTCCCCTTATGCCGTCGGTTCCGAAAAGGCGGCGTTTCTTGTCGGTTTTATGATTTTTCATCCTGGCCTCGCTGTCTTTTTCGTTCCCGACGCGCTCCCGTCACCGGACCCCGCCCGCGGCCGGGGCGGGGGCGGGTTCCGCGGTCGCGGCGGTTTCGTCGGTCGCGGCGGCTTCCGCTGTTTTCGCGTTTTCACCGGTTTCGGCGGTCGCCGGGGGCTCCGTCGCGGCGGTTTCGGCCGTCGTTTCCGCCGCGGCGGCGGGTTTTTCCGGCGCGGCCGCGGGGGGCGAGCCGACGTTGTCCTCTTCGTTTTCTTCCCCGCCCGCGCCGTCGTCATGGTTTTCGGGGTCGAACCAGGTGACCGTCACCTTTTCCGGGGAGGCGTGGGCGTCCAAACCCTGGCTGGCCTTTACGATCACCGGCACGGAGGTGGGGCCGGTCCTGGAGAGGGCGCGGGAGTCGGAGAGGTCGACCGTGAGGGAGACGTCGTCCTCGGTGGGGTCAATCTGACGGTCCCCCCTCCAGACGACCCGCACCATGGCGGTTTTGGGTTCCACCCGGACGGGAAGGGAAGGTCCGACGGGGACGGAGAGACCCGTCACGTTTATCGGAACGTCGAAGGTTTCTTCCTTCACCACGAATTCCACCGGCACCGCGGCGGTGAATTGGTTGGGGGTTATGCTGAGCCAGGAGGCCGAGACGTCCCTGTTGGGGGTGACGACCGCGGAATTGGTGGCGCTGTTTTTCACTTCGGAGAGGTCCAGGGGATCCGTCGTGATCTCGGTGATGAATTCCATCTTGTCTTCCGGGGCCCTCACCGTGGCCGCGGGAGGGGTCACGACCAGGGCTCCCGTCTGTTTCAGGTAGGGGGGGAGGGAGCCCGCGGAGGGGGTGTAGACGGGGACCCGCTTTTCCAGATAGCGGTGGGCGATGAAGGTGAGTTCCGCGGGTTGGACCTTGGGATCCGATATGCCCCTCGGGAGACCCGGGGAGAGCATGGTCGGAAGGTCTATCATTATGGTCTTTTCGCCGGCGCCGATGTTGTCCAAATCCACCCTGACGGTGAGTTTCCGACCCTGCATGAACTGGTATTGGGCGGTGTTGGCGTTGACCAGGATGGACACCTCCTGGGGAAAGACGGAAGGATCCACGTAAACGGTGGGGGGAGGGGGCCCGACTATGAGGGACGCCTTTATTTCGCGGGGGAGCATGTCCCTTCCGGCCACGAATAACCACACGATGAAAGCCAGAACCACCGAGAGGAGCATCGTGGGAAGTTGCGCGCGCAGGAAATTAATCATCGTCCGTCCTTTGAATCCGTTCGTTCCGTTCCCCCGAAAAAGCCCCCGGGTCTGGGGCGCGCCTTTCGCCCCGTCCCCCGGGGGGTCGCCGCCCGGGGGTTCGCTCCCCGGGTTCCCCTGAAGAGCCTTGGGCGGCGGGGATTTCCTTCCCGCCGCCGTCCGCGCCGGGCGCCCCCGGAAATCACGACCGCCCGGGGAGCTTGTTCGCGGTCTTCTTCTTCTTTTTGGCCGAGGAGAGGCCCAGGAGGTTCTGGAGCTTGTCCCTCAGGGAACCCGCTCCCATCATGACCTCCACCTCCCCGTCCCTGACGAGGGAGACGAGTCCCCTTTCCTCCGAGACGACGACGATGAGGGCGTCGGTTTCCCGGGAGAGCCCTATGGCCGCCCTGTGGCGGGTGCCGAAGAAGCGGCTCACGTTGTCCTCGGTCGGAAGGAGGGGGAGAAAGCAGCCTGCCGCCTCGAGCTTTCCGTCCTGGATTATCACGGCCCCGTCGTGGAGGGGGGCGTGGGTGTTGAAGATGGCGAGGAGGAGCCTGTCGGAGACCACGGCCGAGAGCTTGGCCGCGGACTCCATGTATTCCCCGAGGCTCACCCGGCGCTCGAAAACTATGAGGGCCCCCACCCGTTTTTCGGCCATGAAAAAGGAGGCCCTCACCACCTCGTTGATGGCCTCCAGGGTGGCGCTGTTGGTTCTGAAAAAAGAGAAACGGCCCGCCCTCGCGAGTCCCCTTCTGATGTCCGTGGAAAAGAGAAGAACTATCAGAATGAAGATGTTGGACAGGAAGGAATACATTATGAAGCTCAGGGTGAAGAACTGAAAAAGAAGGGAGAGGCCGAAGATGAAACCCAGGGGCACCAGTCCCAAAAACACCTGGACGCTTCTCGTTCCCTTGATGAGTCTTATCACGTAAAAAAAGATCAAAGACACGAGGAGGATGTCGACCACGTCCTCCCAGCGCATGGACTGTATGGCGTCTAATATGATTGCGAGGCGGTCAAAGATTAACATTTCCAAAAGAACCGGATGGTTGGTGTCGGGAAAACGGGAGACGTTCGGGGAGGCCCCCCCCGGGGGTGAAAAAAATTTTTTCGAAAACCGCCCTCCGCGGATTTCCGGGAGACTCCCTCGCGGCGGGACGGACGGGTTTGACCGGCTTCGCGAAAAAACAAAAAAAAACGGGGACCGGTCGCGGGGCTTATCCCGGTGTCCCGTTTCTGACCGCCATGGCGACCTTCACCGCGTCGGAGGTCAGGGCGACGTTGTGGGACCGCACCATGTGGGCCCCCATGAAGGCGGAGAGCCCGTCCAGGACCGCGGTTCCGACGTCCCGGTCGGAGGGGGCGGCGCCGCGGAGGATTTTTCCGAGGAAGGCCTTTCTGGAGAGGGCCATGAGCCTTACGAATCCCGGGGGATAGACCCGGGGGAGGTTTTTCACGAGGGTCAGGTTGTGGTCCGCGTTCTTTCCGAAGCCTATGCCGGGGTCGAGGATTATCATCTCCCCGGGGATCCCCCTCGCCATGGCCGCGGCCGCCCTTTCCGCCAAAAATTCCCTCACCTCCGCGACCACGTCGTCGTAACGGGGGTCAATCTGCATGGTGGCGGGTTCGCCCAGCATGTGCATGAGAACAATCGGGACCCCGGCCTCGGCCGCGACGTCCAGGATTTCCGGGTCCTTCCTTCCGGCGTGGACGTCGTTTATCATGGCCGCCCCGAGATCCAAGGCCTTCCTGGCCGTCCCCGCCCTGTAGGTGTCGATCGATATCGGGGGACAATCCTCCGTCTCCCGCAAGGCGGCGAGGACCGGTTCCAGCCTTCCCCACTCCTCTTCCTCCGTTATGGGGAGGGAGCCGGGTCTGGTGGTTTCGGCCCCCAGGTCCAGGACGTCCGCGCCGTCCCGGATCATCTCCCGCGCGGCCCTCGCGGCGTCTTCCGTTTTGAAGTGTTTTCCCCCGTCGGAAAAGGAGTCCGGGGTCACGTTTATTATGCCCATGATCCTCGTCCGATTGAAGTCGAGAACGCGTTTTCTTCCGTCGGGCGGGACCCATTCGAGAACCGGGGCCTTGTTTTCCGGGGGTTTGGTCTGGTCGGTTTTCATTTTCGATGACCCGCGAAAATCCGCGGGCGGCG
>JAITKT010000423.1 GCA_031278225.1 Deltaproteobacteria bacterium | reverse complement strand
GTTCTTCTGCGTGAACCCGAGTTTGGTCATGTCCACGTTCAGGCCCGACTTGTCCAAAATACGGAGAACCACCGATTCCCCGAAGAGGGTCGGAAGGGACGACACGCGGAAGTCTATTTCCTTGTTTTTCCCTATGCGGAGCTTTATGCGGCCGTCCTGGGGCACCCTGCGCTCGGTGATGTCCAGGCTGCTCATGATCTTCAGACGGGCTATCAAGGCGTTTCTGATTTCGAGGGGGAGTCTCGTGTGCGTGTAGAGGGAACCGTCCATCCTGTAGCGGACGTAAAACTGCTTCTCGAAGGGCTCTATGTGGATGTCCGAGACCCCGTTCTGGACGGCCTGGATGAGGATCTGGTTCGCGAGGTTTATGATCGCGCTGTTTTCGGCCGAATAGGTGTCGGTCGCGATGTCCTCGTCGGCCTTGCTGTCCCCGAAGGCGAAGTCCTCCAGGGCGTCGGAGATGAGGGCCCCCAGGTTGTCGACGGTCACGGGCCCGGTGTCCTCGACCACGGCGTTGGGGTCCAGGGGCGAGAAGAAGGACTGCTCCTCTTCCTCGGAGATCTTGTAATGCACCTTGTAGGCCGTCACGAGGTCCTTTTCGCTCACGACGACCGGCACCACCTGCAGCTTGGTCAAGGTGGTCAGCTCCTCCACCACCTTGTTGTTGGTGGGTTCCAACATGGCCATCATGACCTTGTTGTCCTTGACCTGGTAGGGGATGACCATGTATTTCTTGGCGGTTTCGTAGGGAACGAGGTCAAGGGCCTGTTGGGAGATCTCCCGGTCCGTCAGGTTCACCATGGGATAGCTGTACTGGCGGGACAGAACGCTCGGGATGGTGTTGGCTTCGACGTATCCCTTCCTGAGGAGAAAACGGCTGATGAAGTCCTTGGGATGCTGCCTGATCCATTTGGTGGCTTCCTCCAGGTGCCCCCGGGTGATCTGCCCGGCCTTGAGCAGGTACTCGCCCAAAATGAGCTTATAGTTGTCCCCGCTCTGGTCTTTGACGGTGTTTGACAGTGTCGAGCGCCGTCTCGTAATCTCAGCCATGCGTTACCTCCAAACCGCCGGCGGCGCGGCTTCGTCCCGTGACGACGAAACTCGCGGCTCTGGCCGGCCAAGGGAAACCGCGTCCCGCGAACGAAGCCCGAAAAGCTTCCCGAAAAACGCCCGGACGCGCGAAAAAACCAAAAAAAATGCCGTCTGACCGTCCCCGGGGACCGAACCGTCCCGGCGGAGTCGTCGGACTCGAAAGATCCGAAAAAGAAGCGCCGGCTCCGGCGGGGCGACCCGCTCCGGAAAGACCGGAGAGCCCGGAAGGGGCGGAAGAACCGGAAAGACCCCCGAAGACTCGGGATGACCCGAAAAGATTCGGAAAGGTCCCCCGAAAGATTCGAAAAGGAACCGCCCGCGAAAGAGCCCGAAAAAAACCGAAAAAAGGGCGGGGGGCCGGGTTTTGGGGCCGAAAGGGAGGTTCCGGAAGATTCCCGCCGAGGGTGCGGCCCGGTAACGCCCGCGGCGGGGGCCGGGGGATTTTTCCCCCTTGGTTTTTCCGGGTTTTCCCGATTTTTCCCGCGAGTTCTTTCCGGATATTTTAACGGAAAAAAAGACAAAAAACTTGAAAAATCGTAAAAAACCGCGAAAAAGGGAAAAACCGGGGCAAAAACCCGAAAAAAGGGAAAAAAACGTCAAAATCGAAAACCAAAAAACCAAAAAACCGGAAATCGGAAAACGCAAACCGGACGGGAAAGGGAAACCCCCGGGGAGTGCGGGACGCGGTCCCCGAAAGAAAGGGGGACGCCATGCGCGGCGCGTCGCGGTTGAATATGCAAAACCCGTTCCCGAAAAGGCGGCCGCGTTTTTCCGCCCGGCCCGGGTCCTTTTTCGCGGCCCGTCCGGAATCGGGGCGACCTCTCCGATTCGCGACCCGGAACGGCCGGGACCCGGCCCCCGACTTCGGCTCGAAAGGGGTTCGAACGGGAAAAAGGCGGGGAGCGAAAGGAACGGTCGGGTTCCGCGGGGGTATCGCGGGGGATTCGCGCGGGTTCTTCGCGGTTTTCGTGTGGGGAAAATGAAGAGAGTTTCCTGGTCGGTCGGTCGACGGGGGGAGTCCGAAAGAGACTCCTCGACCGATGTGTCATGATAGCAAATCAAAGACGTCCATTCAACAGAAATAAGACCACCGGAGCCTTTCGCGGCGAAGCTCCGGGGATTTCGGGAAGGACTCCCCGGGGGATGACGGAGGTAAATCCGGGATAATCCGGCACAACGGGTCGCGGGTATGTCATAAACGAACACAATGGCATAAAGAATCGTTTTCGCGTCTTCGGGATCCCCGTTTTAATTTTGACGCGAATCAACCCCAAATGAGGGGTCCGGCGTTCGAAAAACGCGTAAATAGGCCAAAAAGGCCCGACCTCGACGACTCCCGCCGGGGTGAGTCCCCCGAATTCGCCGGGGTCCCGAAAAACGCCCCCCGGCCCCCCGGCCCCGGGGAAGAATAAAATTTTTTTCCGCGCGCCCGGAAAAAACCCCCGGAAACCCGCGGCGAATTCTCGTTTTTCGGGTTTTCCCCGAGTCATTGTCGCTTTTCCGAAGCCCGCGGGGCCGATTTCCCGGGACGGTTTTCACCCGAAAAAACGAACGCGACCCGCGGTCGGGAGTCGCGCGAAGCGACGGAAAACGACGGGAAACGACTAAACCCGCGGGAATCGACGGAAATCCCGGAGGATTGATAAAGTGACGAATAATCCGACCGAATCGAAAACGAAACCGGGACGAAAAAAATCGGATCCGAAACGCCGATTTCCCCGGTGCCCCCCGGTCCCGGGCGAGTGGGCTTTTTCCGCCAAAAACGCGTCGAAACGCGGGGGGGAAAGCCCCGAAAACGGTCGCGAACGCCGCGAACGCCCAAAAACGCCCGAAATCGGGGGAAACCCACCAAAACGGCGAAAACGGCTCACGAACGCGCTGATTTCGCCGGGATCGAGAAAATTCCCGAAAATCGGCCCGAGGGCGGGTCAATCGCGAGTCCCGGC
>JAITKT010000360.1 GCA_031278225.1 Deltaproteobacteria bacterium | reverse complement strand
CCAGGGACTCCATGGCCAAAGGCGGGGTGCTTCCGGCCATCACCGGGACCATCCTCCTGGCCCTGGGGGCGCTCTTGACGGCATTGCCCCTGGGCTTCGGGGCGGCCATATACCTGGCCGAGTACGCCAGGCCGGGGGCCCTGGTGTCCTTCATAAGGCTGGGGGTGGCGAACCTGGCAGGGGTCCCCTCCGTGGTCTTCGGGCTCTTCGGGCTCAGCCTCTTCGTCACCACCCTGGGCTTCGGGAGGTCCATGCTCTCCGGAAGCCTTACCCTGGGGCTCCTGATCCTCCCCACGGTGACGGCGGCGGCCGAGGAGGCCCTGAGGCAGACCCCCCAGTCCTTTAGAGAAGCAGCCCTGGCCCTGGGGGCCTCCAGGTGGCAGGCCATCAGACAGGTGGTCCTTCCGGCGGCCCTCCCGGGCATGCTCACCGGGGCCATCCTGGCCCTGGGGAGGGCCGCCGGGGAAACGGCCCCCATCATTTTCACGGCCTCGGCCGCCTACACCCTCGCGGTTCCGGACTCGATCTTCAGGGAGGTCATGGCCCTTTCGACCCACATCCTGAACCTCGCCACCAACGGGACCCGCATAGAGGAGACGAGACCCCAGCAGTTCGGGACGGCCCTGGTCCTCCTGGCCCTGGTCCTGGGGCTCTCCCTCTTGGCCATAATACTCCGGGCCAAGCTCAGAAGGGGGCGCAAGTGGTAGAGAAGAAAGCGCCCGAGAAAAAGGCGCCGGACAAGCCGACGCCGGAGAAAAAAACGGCCGCGAATCCGACGGCGGACGTCATGACGCCCGAGGCGCGGGCCCCGGAAAAGAGGGTCATCATAAGCGCCCGGGACGTCGATTTCTGGTACGGGGACTTCCACGCCCTGAAAGGCATAAACCTCGAGATGACGGAAAAGGAGGTGACCGCCATGATAGGTCCCTCCGGCTGCGGGAAGTCCACTTTCCTCAAACTCCTGAACCGCATGAACGACTTCGTGCCCGGGGCGAGGCTCTCCGGGGAAATAACCGTGGACGGGGAAAACATCTACGGACCCGGGGCCGACCCCGTGAACATCCGAAGGAGGGTGGGGATGGTCTTCCAGAGACCCAATCCCTTCCCCAAGTCCATCTACGACAACATCTGTTACGGCCCGAGGCTCATAGGCGTGAGGAAGGCCGCCGAACTGGACGAGATAGTGGAAAAGGCCTTGAGGGCCGCGGCCCTCTGGGACGAGGTGAAGGACCTTCTTTCCAAGAGCGCCTTCGAGCTCTCCGGGGGACAGCAGCAGAGGGTTTGCATAGCGAGGGCCCTGGCTCTCGAGCCCGACATCCTCCTCATGGACGAGCCCACGAGCGCCCTGGACCCCATAGCCACCGCCAAGGTGGAGGAATGGATCAAGACCGCCGGCCTCTCCATAATCATCGTCACCCACAACATGCAGCAGAGCGGGAGGATTTCCGACAACACCGCCTTTTTCTACATGGGGGAACTCATAGAGTTCGGGCCCACCCTGGACATCTTCACGAGACCGAGGAAAAAGCGGACGGAAAATTACATCACGGGCCGTTTCGGCTGAGCCTCCCTCTCGCCCCGTCCCCCGGGGGGTCCCTCGGGCCGCGGCGGGGAAAGGGGCGGGGGCCGGGAGCGGGCCGGGATGGGGCCGGGAGGGGGGGAGTCAAAGCTCCGGGGGCGAAGCCCCCCGGGGGAAAAAACCCCCAAACTCCCCGCCCGAAAGCGACTATTTGAAATTCAAGCGCGGTCTCCCCGAAAAACGCGACGGAAGCGGGGGGCGACCCCGACCGATAAGGTTTGCCGTCGAAGGAAGACAACAATGAACGTCGGGATATTCGAACAAAATCTCATGAAACTCAAAAGGGATCTCGTGGAAATGGGCTACGAGGTGGTGAAAATGCTCCGGGGGGCCGGGGAAGCCCTGCAGAAGATGGACAAGACCCAGGCCCGGAGCGTCATAAAGGCCGACAACGGGGTCAACGCCCTCGAGAACAGCGTCGTCCACAAGGCCATCACCCTCATCGCCCTGAACCAGCCCGTCGCGGGGGACCTGAGGTTTCTGGCCTCGTCCCTGAGACTGGCCTCGGAAATAGAAAGGATAGGGGACCTCGGCAGCAACCTCGCCCGCAGGACCATAGAGCTCGTGCGTTTGAGGGAAGAGGACGAGCCCGACGCCCCCATGCCCGAGGAGGTCCCGGAGATGTTCGAGAAGGCCCTTTACATGCTCGAGATGGCCATCAAGGCCTTCGAGGACAACGACACGGAAAGCGCCCAGAACGTCATCGACTACGACGACAACATAGACGACTACAACCGGGCCATAAAGAAAAAGGTTTTGAAAATCATCAACAACGACGGCCACAAGGCCTGTTGGGGTTACGAGGTCATAACCCTCGCCTCCCACCTGGAACGCTTGGGCGACCACGCCACGAACCTCGCCGAGGAAACCTTTTACATGGCCAAAGGCAAAAACATCCGTCACGTCGCGTCCCTGTCGAGGCCCTGAAAGAGCCCCCTTCGGAGGGTTTTCGGGAGGAGATCGCCAAGGGGGAAACCCCAAGGCCCCGAATTCCGTCCGTCCCGGTCCGCCGTCACCCGACAGACGGTCGACCGCGGCTCGCGTTTTTCCGCGGGGCCCGGGAAAGGACCAATCCGCGTGTGTTCTCGAAACCGGACGCGTCCCCCGGTTCGTCGCGACCGGTCCCGGGACGCGAACGTCTTCGGTGTTTTTCCCCGCGAACCGCGCCAATCCCACCCCGACCCGGCCGTCGTTTTCGCGAATCCGGGCGGGAGAGTCGCGCCTGGGGGTCTTCGACGTTTCGGCCCGGGCGCCGGCTCACCCGGCCCCGCCGGGGAAACGATCGGCGTCGATGACCCGATTGTTTCGGCGCGCGCGGAGGAATTCGAAAGCCTCCGGGAAATCCGGAACAACGCGCGCGTTTCAAAAAAAGTTTTCCAACCGCGATTGAAATGAATTTTGTCGCGAATATCGCGACTCGCTTCCGACGGCCGCGACGGTTATCCCGGGAACCGGGAAAATCACTTTCCGACGAACGCGGCGAAGAAAGAAAACGAGGTTCCCGCGAAGACCAGCGGGATAATATGTTTCGACGCCGCCGGTCCCCGATTCCGTCGAAGCGTCGCGCGTTAAGGTCATCGCCGCGGCTTCCGGGAGTGAAGGACTCGATCGAAGCGAAGCGATGCCTCGCCATCCATGCCCCGCGGCGGACGGGGAAGACGACCATCTTCGCGGCTCTCGAGGACCGGATTCGCGAGCTTGGCGATTGCCGAGTCCTTTTTCGCGACACGGAAGAACTCGCGGGGATTGACGGCGCGCGCGACATCCGGGATCACGTTGTCCGAATGAGACCGGAATCCGAGAGCTCGGGAGCTTTGGATTCTCTTGACGTCATGGCCGGGTTTGAGACGCTTGAAAATTTCACCCCGGACGAGGTGAAAACCCTTCACGCCCGACACACCCGGGCCGCGGGGCAAGTTTTCGGGGAGGAGGCGGTCCGGAGGGCCCCGCGTTGGTCCGAGGGGCAACCGCGGTTGGTCCGCGCCTCGGCTCGCGAGGCCGGCGCCGAAATTTCCCGTTCCGATCGCGGGACCGTCATGACGGGGTCTCTCATGGACAAGGCCGGGGAGTACCTCGCGCGAAGACGAAACCTTCGCGTCGAATTCTCGCCGGCTCGTCCAAAAAGAGCCCCGGGCGCGGCGGATTATCGAGCCCGCGCTCGCGGGAGTGAAATCAATCGATCCCCGTTCGCTTAACGACGATTCCGAACACGCGATCGATCCGGGGATTGTCAAGCATGACGGCGCGACGCGCCCGGCCAAACCCGCCCTCGCGACCGTCATGGCCGGGATTTTTTGACTCCGATCGCGAAATTAAACCGCGGAATGATTTGGCGGTAACCGGGCGCACCGCGAAAACACCCGAGTGAAGGGATTGTCGGAGCGGCTTTCGATTGTTCGGGCGAGAGGCGGCCGATAAAGCCGGGAAGCCGGCCCTCGCGTCCCGTCGCGCGCCTTTCCCTTGGAAACCCGCGAACGGCCGGGCCGATGCCGGTCGGGGAACGCGAAGACGCGAAGGGAGTTCCCGACCCATGGTAAAGCGCGTCGGCGATAACCGCCGCGTTGAGACGAAAATCAAAAAAGACGGGATTGGCGGGAAAAAACGCGACCGGCTCGCCGGGGACGAACGGAAACGGCATCGACCGACGAGGGTCGGCGGGTCGTTTCGGACGGGGTTTCCGACAAAGACCTTCGGCCCCGGAAGGACCGGGAAGGACCGTGAAGGACGGGGAAGACGTTCCCGCGCCGGGCGACGAGATTAACCCCCGCGCCGGGTCGCCGGGTCATGCCCATGAACGACCAACGAAAAAAAAGCGGAGGATCTCAAAATTCCGCCCAATCGTCCGGGATTCGAGGTTCGGCCGACGGGGCGCGGGAATTCGCCCGGCCGCGAGCCTGAATTTTGACCAAAACAAACAAAGTCGTTATTCTTTAACGTATTAAAACCGCGATCGAACGATCCGGACGGTTTCCGATTTCATGACGAAGGGCGCGTTCGCGGGGACGTTTGCCCGCGAACCCCGGAGTTTGTTCCGCGTCGAAGACGGGCGCCGGGGCCAAGACGACGCGACGGGCGCAATCCGCGCAATCCGCGTCGGTGCCCCGAAAAAGATTTCCGTTCGGTTCGCGATTTGATTTAAAATGTGACGAACGGGG
>JAITKT010000309.1 GCA_031278225.1 Deltaproteobacteria bacterium | reverse complement strand
TGGGGCCTCTTCTGAGCCACCCTTCCCCGCCCTTTTCGTCCCCGGCCCCCCGCCGCTTCCCGGACCGACTCCCGCCCCCGCTCCCGTCCCGCCTCCGACGGCCCGCGGCGCCCTTCCCCGGGCGCGTTTCCCCCGTCGCGCGAACCCGTCCCGCGCCGCTCCCCGGCTCCCCTCGGGACTCTCCCGTCAATCTTTTGACTCACCGCCCGCGACGCCAATCCCCCCGCGGCGGCCCCCGTTTTTCGAAAACATTTTGCGCTTTCGCGAAAGAAAGCATATAATCGATGTTTGAACGCCGCGCGATCCGTCGATTCCCGAGGTTTGACGACCGCGGGCGAACGCGCGCGAACGTCCCGCTCGACCTTTCGCTCCCGCGTCCGAAACCGGGGAGGCGATCGTTCTTCGGGGATTTTTTTGGCGGTGATCGATGATTGTTTTGCAAAACGCGGGAATCTTGGGCGCTTTCGCGGCGGGACTGGCCATGTTCTTCACCCCCTGCACCCTGCCCCTCATCCCGGCGTGGATTTCCACCTTCGGCGGGGCCGAGTTCGGGGAGATGCTCGCCGCCGACGCCAAACCCCGCAAGTCCCTGAGATTCAAGGTCTTTCTGCGCACGGTTTTCTTCGTCTCGGGTTTCGGTCTGGTGTTCACCTTCATGGGGGCCGCGGCCACCGCCCTGGGGGACTTCCTCCTCGGCAAAAGTGACGTCCTGCGGTACGTCGGCGCCTTCGCGATGACGATCTTCGGGCTTTCCCTCCTGGGCGTCATCAAGCCCTGGAGGCTCTTCGGGGAAAAAAGACTGAAGGTCCCCGAGCTCCCCGCGGGTCTTTTGGGGGCCTTTCTGGTCGGAATCGCCTTCGCCGCGGGCTGGACGCCCTGCAGCGGCCCGGTCCTGGCCTCCATGCTCGCCCTGGCCGCCACCCGGGACGGGGTTTTGAAAGGCATGGAGCTCCTGGGCTTCTTTTCCCTGGGCTTGGCCGTCCCCTTTCTGGTTTTGTCGCTCCTCCTGGGGAAACTCTTTCCCCTTTTCAAGAAGATCGGGCCCCGGGCCGTCTGGGCGAGCCGCTTCCTGGGGGTCTGCGTCCTGGTTTTGGCGTTCCTTCTCCTGACGGACAAGATTGGCCTCATCACCCCTCAGGTGCCGGGCAAATGACCGTCCCGGGGACTTCGGACGACCTTTGACCCGTCCGCCGGCTTCCGCCGCTTCCCGGGGAACATCCCCTTTTCCGTTCCGCGAGTTCTTATGAAAAAATCGATAATCATAGCCGTCGCCTTCTGCGCGCTCGTCATCGCCCTCATGGGATTCCTCCTCGTCCCCGACGAGCCGGTCGGATTGTCCTCGAGAAATCTCCTCGCGAACGCCGGAGCCCGGGGCGAGTTGACGAAAGCCAAGGCCATTTCCGCCAAGCCCCCCGCCGCGGCCGACATCAGGGATTTTTCCGACATCGGACTCAAATCCTATTCCCTCGTCGAAGCCCAGGAAGTGTCCAAGAACGCCGACAAATACCTCCTCATGTATTTTTGGGCGTCCTGGTGCGGCAACTGCTCCTTCTTCGAGCAAAGCGTTCTCCCGAGCCCCGAAATAGTGAGAGCCCTGAACGACTCCTTCGCCTTCGTGTCCATTGACTTTGACCGCTCCAAGGAACTCGCCCGCGCTTTGAGGTTGAGGTCCGTTCCCACCTTCATATTCCTCGATCCCGCGGGAGAGGCCGCGACGGTCCTTCCCGGAGCCGTGCCCCCGGACATTTTCCTCATGGTCTTGAACTACGTGAGCACGGGCTCGTACAAAACCATGGATTTCGAAGACTACGCCGAAACCCTGACCTGAGACCCGCGGCCCGGGGAACCAATCGGAAACGACGCGGATCCGGTTCGTGACGGATCGGCGGCGAAACCGGGAACCGTCGCCCGACGCCCGAGGTCGCCCGCGGGTCGCCCGCGAAGTCAATCCCGCCGCCCTTCGCGACCGCCGACCGCGCTTACCGCCGACCGTCGCGACCGCCGCCCGACGCGCGAACGAAAAACTCCCCCCCGAAAAATTTTTTTTCACGAAATCAAACGCCGCGAAAAAAATCAAAAAAAACGCGCGGCCCCCGAATCTCCCCGAAAATCCGAAACGAAACGAACCGCGTCCCGAAAACGGACGGGAGGGACCGGAGCGTCCGATTCCGGCCGCTCGAAACGACCCCCGGGAAAAAAACGGGACCCGACCGGAGCGGATATCGCTCCGGGGCGCGCGCCGGTTTGTGTCCACATATGACAAATAATAAGCTAATTTAAAACATATGAGCCTGAATTTCAAAAGTTTTCGCGAAAAAACTCCAAGGAGAAAGTAATTCCCGGGCGACTCCCGGAAGGCCGCGGCGTCCGTCATTCTTCCGCCGATTCCTTGCATTTTCGCGCGTTTTCGGTAAACTGTCCCAAGACGACAGCCAAAACTTCCGTTTCGGAATTCCTCGGCGAAAACACTTTGGCGTCAATCCCCGAACCGGTTCGACGCCCGGGGGTTTTCCCCGAAAAATTCGCGAGCGACCGCGAATTTCGCGACACCGAATCCGCCGGGAATCGCGCGCTTCCCGGCGCCCGAACACCAACCAAACCAAATTCAAACCACCAGGACGGAAAAGATTATGAGAATCGCGAAACATTCACGAAAACTTGTCCCCGTTTTTTCGGCTCTTTTGTTGGCGTTCTTCTTCGCCGGCTGCACCAGCGTCGCCGGAACCGGCCGCTCCCAGCTGAGCCTCGTGAACGAGGCCCAGTTGAATCAGCAGGCCGCCCTGGCTTACAGCCAGTACATGTCCGAGGCCAAACTCTCCACCAACCGCGCCCAGACCGCCATGGTCAAACGCGTGGGCGAGCGCATCGCCAAAGCGGCCAAGGTCTTCATGGCGTCCGAGGGCCGCGAGGCCGAGATCGCCAACTACCAGTGGGAGTACAACCTCGTCCAGAACGACGAGCCCAACGCCTTCTGCATGCCGGGAGGCAAAATAGTCGTGAACACGGGAATCCTGCCGGTTTGCGAGAACGAGGCCGGCCTCGCCACGGTCGTGGGTCACGAGGTGGCTCACGCCCTCGCCAAACACGGACTGGAGAGGGCCTCCCAGGAGACCCTGGCTTCCCTGGGCGGGACCCTCCTGAACATCGGTCTCGGGGCGGCCGGGGTGTCCGGCCAGACCACCCAGATCGCCATGACGGCCTACGGCCTGGGCGCCCAGTTCGGGGTGCTCCTGCCCTACAGCCGTTCCCACGAGTCCGAGGCCGACAGGATAGGCCTGAGCCTCATGGCCCTGGCCGGCTACGACCCGCATCAGGCCCTGGCCTTCTGGAACCGCTTCTCGCAAGTCGAGGGAGCCTCCTCCCAGGGGACCTCCTTCTTCTCGACCCACCCCACGAACGCCGAGCGCATCAAAAACATCAACGTTTACATAGACGAGGCCATCGCGAAAGCCAAGACGGCGAACGTCAAATTCACCAACTGACGGCGCTTCGGCGTCCGATTCCCTTTGGGCCCGATTCCGACCTTTGTCCCGCCGGAGACCGCTCCGACGGGACAATCGTCAAACCCGAAAACAAACCCGAAAATTAATTTTCAACGGGTTTTCCGTTTAATTCGCTTTCCGGGCCTTCGCCGGGGCCCCGACAATCAACCCGGAAACCGAGGCCAACGCCCATGGCGCGGTCGAATTTCGGTCAAAATTTTTTCGCTCCGCGCGGGCGCTTCGTTTTCCCCCCGACGCGTCCTTCCCGAAAACAAAACATTCGCGAGTCGTTAATTAATTTTTTTCCGAGATATATATTGAAACCGGAAAAAAAAGACGCGGGCCGCGTCGCGGCGGCGATCCGAGGGCATTCGAACCGGCCGGCCGAATGAAAACCGGATTTTTTCTTCCAAAGAAAGCCGGATTGGGGTACCATTACTACCGGGTCGCGGCGGCGTTTTTTTCGGCTTAAAGCTTCCCGAAGCCCGATTCCCTCGCGAAAAGCCCCGAAACGCCCTCCCGCCTCCCGACCGTCCCCATGAACGCCGACCAACGCCCGGGGCTCCGTCTTGGGAATTCCCGGGCTCCTCCGAAACCGGCCTCTTTCGGCTCCGAAAGAGCGGTTTCCGGCTCCCGTCGGGCATTTTTTTCGACAGTTCGGCGAAGACGCCAAAAACCGGCCGGTCGCCTTCGTTTTCGCGCCCGCACGGCGCGGAAGCGAATCCCGGACCGCGAAACATCGAGAAAGGTCGAGACCGAAAGACGATGTCAAAAATCACGAGACTCTTTCCATTGAAAATCTTTTCCCTTTTGGCGCCGTTCGCCCTTTTGGCGGTTCTCGCGGGGGGTTGCGCGGAACCCGCGAGACACGTCATAGCCAAGCCTTATCTGGCGGAACCCCCCTCCCCCGAGACCGTTTTCGGGGAGGCCACCCTGGGGGAAAAGGCCTCCGAGGACGCCATAAAGAGCATCGAGGCGCCTCCCCTTCCCCACGGGGGGGCGCTTTCCCTCGACGAGTGCCTGACCATAGCCCAAAAGGTCAGCCCGTCCGTCGACAGCGCCCAGCAGGGTCAGTACGCCGCCATGTGGAGCCAATGGCAGTCCGCGGCGGCCTTTCTGCCCACGGGATCCCTCTCCTACGGCGTGAACTACCACGACGCGGCCCTGACCCCGACCTCGGGCCGCGACCAGTACACCGTGCAACTGGGGATTTCCCAGCCCCTCTACACGGGCGGGGCGAGGATCGCCTCCTACCATTTGGCGCGACTCGGGGTGACCCAGGCCGACATCCAGACCACCCAGGCGAGGGAAGACCTGCTTCTCCAGGTGAAACAGGTCTACTTCGCGATCCTCGCCTCGGAAAAGGCCTTGGAGGTCGCCAAAAACAGCGTGGTCAACCTGCAAAGCCATCACTCCCAGGCCGTGAACAACAAGGAGGCGGGAAAGGGCACGGACAACGACGTCCTGCAGGCCGAGGTGCAGCTGGCCCAGGCCCAGCAGGAGGTCGCCACCCAAGAGAGCAACCTTCTCGTGAACAAAACCCGCCTGAACATGCTCCTGAGGCAGCCCTACGAAAACAAGATAAGCGTGAGGGACAACCTGCTTTACGCCGTCTTTCCCCTGACTCTGGAAAAGTGCCTGGAGCTCGGGCTCGCCAACAACCCCGAACTGCTCCTGGGCCGCACCCAAGTGGAAGCCGGGGCCAAGAACGTGGACCTCGCCAAAAGCGGCTATTTCCCCACCGTCACCTTGAACTACAGCTCGTCCTCCACGGGAAACACGCCCAAGGCCCACGGGGGATGGTCCGCCGACAGCACCTCCTGGAACGTGGCCCTCCTCGCCAACCTCAACTTCTGGGAATGGGGCAAGACCAAGGCCGACGTGGAAAAATCCAAGGTTCAGTTGAATCAGGCCGTCAACAACCTGACCCTCCTCGAGGACAACGCCAAGCTCGAGATAACCTCCAATTACCAGAGCCTCCTCACGGCCGGAAAGAACATCAACACCTCGGCCACCGCGGTCAGGGCCGCCGCCGAGGACCTCCGCATAGCGAGGGAATTGATCGCCCAGGGGAAGGTCACCATGACCGACGTCCTCGATTCCCTCACCCGTTACAGCCAGGCCCAATACGGCTACTATTCGTCCCTCTACAATTACAATCTCGCCTGGGCCGGCATGGAGCGAACCCTGGGCGAAAGGGTGGAAAGCGCGTCCGCGGGAACGAGGTGAGCCCCGGGGTCTCCGGGCCGAACGCCGTCAAAGCGGCGCCCCGGGCGCGACCGCGACGGGAAGGGAAGACTGACCCCGCCGGGGGTCCCGCCGCGGCGGGGAGGCCTTCCGCGAAGGAATTCCGGGATTCGATCCGCGATTCGCGCCGGCGTCCGGGCGCCCTCATTCGAATCGCGGGAGGAAAAACACGATGATCCTGAAAGTTTTCCTCGTCGACGCCATGGTGGACGGACCCTTTTCCGGCTCCCCCATAACCGTCCTGTACCTCTCGTCCCCCCTGGAGATGTTCAAGATGGCGTCCCTGGCCTCGGAATTCGGCACCGCGGAGACGGTCTTCATCCTTCCCCACGGGGAGGCCTTTCTCTTGAGGTTTTTCACCCCGGCGAAAGAAATAAAGATGGGGGTCCACGGCTGCCAGGCCGCGGCCCACATCATCTACGAGCTGGGAATCTGCCCCCCCACCGCGGAAGTGTCCTTCCTCACCCAAGAGGGGGAGGTCCTCATTCGCCATCACATGCCCGACTTCACGTCCATGGAAATGGACACGGAGACCCGCGAGGAGTTGAACGGGGACGCCAAGGACTCCCACGCCCCCCTGCTGTCCCTCGACCCCAAAGACGTGGAATGGGCCATAAAGACCCCGGGTAACGACATAATCCTCGCCCTGTCCGACTACGCCGTCCTGAAACGCCTGGAGCCCAACCTCCCCGCCATAATGAACTCCGATTTCAAGGCGGTGAGCGCCACGGTCATGGCCAAACAGGGCGCGGACTGCGACTACTGTCTGAGGACCTTCAGGCCCAGCAGGGAAGGGGCCGAGGAGCAATCCTCCGGCGTCATCAACAGGTCCCTCGCCCCCCACTGGGCCAAACTCCTCCAAAAGAAGAGCCTCGCGGTGAGACAGCTCTCGAAACGGGGAGGCATCATGACCATCGAGCTCCCCTCCTCGGACAAGCTCATTTTCAAGGGCAGGGCCAGAACCGTGCTCAGGGCCGACATCGTTCTGGAGAACGTCGCGACCAACCCGCTTTAGCGCCCGGGCCCGCCAGCGGCCCCGAATCCCGCGGATTCACCGTTTCCCGTCTTCTCCGCCTCTCCGCGCCCTCTTCCCGCCCTCTTCCCTCTTTCGCCCTACCCTCTTCCGCCCCGCTCGGGACCCTTTCCCGCCCTTTCCCCCGTTCCCGCTCCCTTCGCTCCCCCTCCCGCTCCCTTGCCCGCCTCTCGCGCGCCGCCCGGGGCCGGAAACGCCCTTCCGGTTCGGAAAACGCCCGGGGAACCCCCGGTGCTTTCCGCGGGGCTCGGGATCGGGCGTTTCCTTTTCCGGGGGAAAACCCGGCGGGAAACCCCCGAAAACCGGAAACGCGGATAAAATTCCGGACGTTTTTAAGGTCCCGCGCCGCGGGGACATCCCCGAAATCCCCGGGGAAAAATCCGGGATTCCCCCGAAAAAAGGGGGCTTGGTCCCGGAAAAAGGGCGTTTTCCCCCCGAAAAAACCGGGTTCGGAGCGTTAAAGCGAAATTCGCGGGGGGTTTCGCGGGCGCGCGAAAAAATATCCGCGCGGGTGTTTTCGAAAGCTCTCCCGAAACCCGCGTTCCGCGGCGAACGTTAAGACGCGCGCGGCGTTTCGAAGTCCGGCCGGGCTTGTCACGAGGTTTCGCGTGTGATACAAAAGAAGAAATTTCGTCGGTGAAAACCCGCCGCCGTCCTCTCTCCTTTTTTTCTTTCCCCGTTCGTTTTCATCGCGTTTTTTTTCCGGGAAAAACCCGGGCACATCGGGACCCGCGTCGCGAAACGCGCGCGTCGGTCATTCCGAGGCCTTCGGGGGACGAGTCCGTCCGCCGTCCGAAGGGTCGGGAGGGTGTGTCCGGGTTTCTTGTTTTTTTATTTTGTTTCGGAATCTTTTCGAGGGCGTGAAATCACATGGAATTGCGCGACTATCAAAAAAAAGCGGTGGACGTTTTGTGGGAAGACCTCCCGAAAGAGAGATTCGTTCTTCTGGAGGCGGCCACCGGGAGCGGCAAGACGGTCATGTTCGCGGAGCTCATCAGGCGCTACATGGTCCGCTACCCCAAAATGCGCATCCTCGTCGTGGCGCACAGACAGGAGCTGGTGCTCCAGGCCTTCCGCAAACTCGTGAGGGTGTGGCCGGACGGGGTCGAGAAAATCGGGCTCGCCTGCAACGGGGCCGGGCCCATAGACATCTCCAAGGCGGTGACCATAGGAAGCGTCCAGACACTCGTGAGGAGAAACTTCGATTCCGACTTCAGGCTCGTCATAGCCGACGAGTGTCACCACATTCCCCACATGGAGGCCGGGGGCTCTTTCCGCAAGCTCCTGGACAAACTGGAAGCCGCGAATCCCGACGTGAGGATTTTGGGAGTCACGGCCACCCCCTTCCGTTTGGGACACGGATACGTCTACGGGGACAAATGCCTCCCCGGACGGACGAATCACTTCCCCAGGCTGAACCACAGGATAGGGATGGACGAACTCACGAAAAAAGGCTTTCTCGTCCCCGTGAGGGCCAAGGAAGCCGCCGCCATGCGGGAGAACCTGGACAAGATAGCCCTCGTCCGGGGCGACTACGACCTGAACGAACTCTCGGGGCTCTACGAGAAGGAATACAATCTGAAGCTGGCCGTGGAGGCTTACGAGCGTCTGGGAGAGGGAAGGAAAAACGCCCTCGTCTTCGCGGTTTCCATCGAACACGCGAACAAACTCCGGGACGCCTTCCTCGCGGCCGGGCACCCCGCGGGGTCCTTGAGTTCCTTAAACAGCAACGAGGAGAGGGTCAAAGCCCTGGCCGATTTCGACGACGGCGGGACGAACGTCCTCGTGAACGTGGGCATACTCACCGAGGGCTGGGACAATCCCAAGGTCGACCTCATTCTGATGTGCCGCCCGACCAAGGCGCCCGCCCTCTTCGCCCAGATGGTGGGAAGGGGCACGAGAACCATGGAGGGGAAAAAGGACGTCTTAATCCTTGACCTCGCGGAAAACTTCAAGACCCACGGGAGACCCGAGTTCCCCCGGGTCGTGAGCGACAGGAAAAGGAAAAGGCGCGTCTCGTCGGACTACGTCACTTGCCCCGGCTGCCGGGAGTACGTGCGGACCCCGGCGGAAACCTGTCCCGTCTGCGGACACCGCTTCGGGGGCGTCCGACGCGGGAAGCCCGCGGTCGTCCGGGAGGCCGGAAACCCCAAGGAAGACGCCGGGGCGACCGCGGACGCCGCCGACCGCGCCAAGGTCACCCCCGCCCCGGAAACCGGCCCCGAAAAGGAGACGATCCCCGCGACCCCGGCGGAAAAAAAGGAAAGAGTGAAATTTTTCAGGGTGATGAGGACCACTTCCAAAAGGGGAAACCTTCTCGCGGTGGTTTTGGTTTTTTTGGAAAGCGGCGAATACGTGTCCCATTGGGTGGACATCGAGGGGAACTGCTCCCCCGGCGGAAGATGGCGCGCGGAAAAATTCTGGAGGGAATTGTCGGGGGGTCTTGACGCCCCCGAAAGCGTGAACGACGCCATCGCGAGGGCGAACGAATTGCGGATCCCCGGGGAAGTCACGATCGTTTGGAAAAACGGTTTCAAACGGGTGAAGGAGCTGGACCTCTTTTGACCGTTCCCGGGGACTTCCCCGCTCTTCGCGACCAACGGGTTTTTCGGGGCCCGGTTCACGGGCGAAAAAATTTTCGGGTCCGACGCTTATGTCTTTAAAAAAAACGATGCCCCGAACCGGCGTCCGACGAAAATTTTCAAAAAAAATTTCTTCCCGGGCGCGCGTTTCGGGGCGTTTCAGGCCAAAAGCCCCGGGGACCCCTGGGCCCTGACCTTTATTATCCTTCCCGTTTGACCGCGGTCCATGAGCTGGTTGAAACTTTCGGCCAGGGTTATGCGGGCCCCTTCCCTGCCCCGCAGGGCTTCCAGGAGCTCTTTTTTCGCGGTGTCGAGGTTGTATTCCCTCCCTATGCGGCGGCTCACGCCCAGGGTCGGGATGCTCAAAACCCCCAGGGCGGTGTCGGCGTAGAGCTCCGCCTCGAAGGTGGGACGGGCGAGAGCCGCGCCCAGGGCGTTGGCGTAAAGGGCCTCCGGGGGACTCGCGCAGGGGAGTTTCAGCCAATCTTCCGCGACCGCGGCCAGGGACGCGGCGGGACCGCCCAAAAAGACGACCTTCCCCGGGACGAGCTTCCGATCGACCAAAAAATCGTTCACCGTGTAGACGGGCCGGACGTTCACGTCGGCCAGAAAGGCTTCGACCGCGTCCGCGAGACGGGTCATGACCGCGTCCAGGGCCAGTTTCGCCAGGGCCGCGGGGTCTTCCCCGAGGCGTTCGAAGGAGGCGACGGAGACCGCCGCGTCCCCGACCTTCGCCTTCCCGAGGACGTTCAAGGCGTCGGTCAGGGTGGGGGGCCGGGTCTCGAGGCCCGAGGGGTCGAGGGCCAACGCCAGTCCCCGGCGTCTCGCCTCCGCGACGAAACGGCCTCCCCCGTAAACCAGGTCCGTGTCCCCCCCGAGGGCGACGGAGGAGGTGAGGAGCCCCCTCACCAGGGTGTTCTTCCCGGCGATCTTCAGGCCCTCCGGGATCATGAGGGGGAGGCCCCCGGTGAGCAGGGCGAGGTCCGTCGAGGTTCCGCCCATGTCGACCATGAGAATGTCCTTGTCGGTTTCGTCCCGGAACAGGAACCAGAGCCCGAGAAGGGAGGCGGCGGGACCCGCGGCCAGGGCGTCGACGGGCTTGAAGGCGGCTTCGCCGAGGCTCATGACGCCCCCGTCGGACTTGAGGACGAGGAGCTCGGCCCCCGAAAGACCCAAGTCTTTCGCGGCCTTCTCCGAATCGGAGAGAAACCCGCCGTAAAGTCTCGAAACCCCGGCGTTCAGGACCGCGGAGTTGAGTCTTCTGGGAAAATTCAAGGCCCCGAAGAGCTGGGAGGCCCGCGTGACGGGACCCGGGGCGACGGGAAGCGCTTCCCCGTGAATCGCCTCTTCGATTTCGGGGTTTTTGGGACCGAATTTCGAGGCAATGACGAGCGCGAAGACCTTGTCGTCCCCGACGAGGGACTTCGCGGCGGCCAGGGCCTCGCCTTTTTTGAGCGGCTCCAGGACGACGCCCCGGTGGTCCTGTTTCGCGGAGAGTTCCCGGACGGGCACCCCGTGGGGTTCCGGGTCGAAGGGCATTCCGGGTCCGGTCGTGACCAGGGCCCCGACGGGGTCCCCGGTTCCCGTGAGGACGCTGTTCAGTCCCAGGGTCGTGGAGACGGTCACGCGCTTTATCGGGCTTCTGTCGGGAAGGTCCCGGAGAAGCGACGCGAGCACCTCGGACAGGGAGACCGCGACTTCGGGCCGGGTCAGGGTTTTCGCGGTCCCGACGACGGAATGGCCGTCATCGAGCAACACGGCGTCGGTGTGAGTGCCGCCCACGTCTATCCCAATGTTCATGCCGATTCACCCCCAAAGTCCGGAGGGCCGAGGGAAAACCGGCCCCGACTCGGCCCCCGGGGGGATCGCCCGCCGCTCGGGGGGACCGGGGACGCGCTTCCTCAACCCTGCCTGGAGAGATAATTGAGATTGAACTTCAAGGCGGGATTGTCGGGTTTGCCTCCGAAGACGGACGGGAGCGGCGGGAATTTCGACCTGTTGATGGCCTGCTCCACGGAGACGTCGAACTCGGAGTTCCCGCTGGAGGCCAGCATGTTTTTGCCGGTTATCCTTCCCGTGGGGTCGATTACTATGACGAAGGTGGAAGTCGTGTTGGAGGCCACCGCGCTCGCCGGGGGCACCCAGTTGGAGCGGACGATGGCCAGAATCTCCTGGTAGTAGCGCTGCCTGTCCGCGTCCACGGTCTGACCCGAGGAGGAGGCCTGGGTGTTTTGGCTCGAGGTCCCGTCGCCACGCCCGCGGGTCGCGGCGATGTTCGCTATGGCTTGGTTCACCGTCCGATCTTCAGACTCCAGTTCCCTTTTCCTTTGCAGCTCGGCCAGACGTTGATTCAGAACGTCCTCGTCGGAGGGAGCCTTGGGTTTGGGCTTGGGTTTCGGTTTGGGCGCCGGCTCGGGCGGCTTCGCCGGGGGCGTGACCTTGGGGGGAGGTTCGTTGACCTTCACCACCGGGGGAGGCGGCGTGGGGGGAGTCTTGCCTATGGGTATGACTTCTATGGGAATCTCGGGGATCTTTATCTCGGTCGCGGGGGTGGGCTGGGGGATGACCGGCTCCGCCGTCGGTATCCTCACCACGTCCGGGACGTTCAGGGTCGGATTCACGGGGGCCTTGGGCGCGGCGGGGGCCGGGGGCTCCAGGGCGCCCACCAGCTGAATGGTAATCATGTCGAAAGGCGGGGGCGAGGGCTTCGAAAACAAGGACGGGGCCCATATGACAAGCCAGCACAGGAAAACGTGAATGAGGAGGGAGAACGTCGCGCCGTACGCGACGAGCCCCGCGCGTCCGCGGTCGGACCCGGTTTCGTAGTAGTTGAACCCTCGCGTTTCCCGGTCGGGGGATGTTGTCGATGAAGGGCTTTTGGGCATGGCAAAACTCTCGAAAACCGACCCGGTCGGGGAGTCCGTTTTGACGAAAAAGCGCCCGCGGCGGCCGGGGCAAGGGTGATTATACCACATGTCGGGGCGCGGCTTAATCGGGGGACCGCCGAAAAAAATGCCCGTTCCCGCGAAGCGCCGGAGGCCGGCGTCCGGCGCCCCCGGTCTTTTTCGTTCGTCGCCCTCCCCCGCTTCGCGGTTACCTCGAAAAAAGCGGAAAGGAAAAAACGGCGAAAACGGGGAAAAAAGCCGAATTTCGAAAAAAACGGCCGCGGCGACGACAAGCCCGCGTCCGCGCGGGACGCGCTCCCCGGGAAGAACGGGAAAAGAATCCCCTACCTGCTCACGGCGGTCCCCGAGACTTCCAAAACCGGAGCGCCCGGCACGTCGGGTTCGTTTCCGGGTTCGGTCACGAGGCCGATGTTGGTGATGCCGGCCACCCTCAACATGCCCATGACCGAGGCCACCCTGCCGTAGGGGACGTTCTTGTCAGCCTTCAAGAAGAC
>JAITKT010000337.1 GCA_031278225.1 Deltaproteobacteria bacterium | reverse complement strand
CCGGTGTCGGGAACCGGGATGACCATGTCGGCTTCCCTTTTGAATTCCCTCGCGAGCTCCCTGCCCAGTTCGAAACGGGTTCGCCAGACGCTCATGCCCTCTATCACGCTGTCGGGACGGGCGAAGTAAATGTGCTCGAAGACGCAGGTGGACTGGACGGGGGATTTCCCGAGGCTGTGGGAGGAGAGGCCGTTCTTGTCTATGGCGATGATTTGACCGGGCTCGAACTCCAGAAGCGTTTCGGCCTTCACGGCGTCGAGTCCGCAGCTCTCGGAGGAGATCGCGTAACCGCCGCCGGGGAGTTTTCCCAGACACAGGGGCCTGTAACCCATGGGGTCCCGGACCCCGATGAGCCTGTCGGGGGTCATGATGACGAGGCAGTAGGCCCCCGTGACCCTGGAAAGACCGGATTTTATCCTGTCGAGGAGGTCGGGTTCCTCGCCGGTGGCGATGAGGTTCAGCATCACCTCGCTGTCGGTGGTGGTCTGAAACCTGCAGTCGCGGGTCCTCGTCAGTTCTTCTTTCAAGGCGTCGGCGTTGGTGAGGTTTCCGTTGTGCCCGAGCCCCACGAAGCCGTCCCTGTGGTTGTAGGCGAAAAGGGGCTGGATGTTGGAATGGTGGCTGGCCCCGAAGGTGGAATAGCGCACGTGTCCGATGGCCGCGTGTCCCGCGAGGGAGGGTCTTCTCTCCCGGAAGGCCACGGTCATGAGGCCCATGCCCTTGACCTCGTCTATGTGGAGGCCGTCGGTGACGGCGATGCCCGCGCTTTCCTGACCCCTGTGCTGAAGGGCGAAAAGACCCAGGTAACAGAGGTCGCCCAGGTTTTCCCCCGGGGACCAGAGGCCGAAGACGCCGCATTCCTCGCGCCAGGCGTGAGGGCTGTAAAGCGCCCCGGCGGCGCGCCCGCGGGCCCGCGCGTGAGTTGGGAGGGTCATTGTCTCGGTTGTTTTCGGCTTTCCCGTTTTTTTCGGGGTTTTGTCAGATTTCGGCCAGTTTTCGGAAGGAATCGCGCCAGGATGCCAAAAGGGCCGAAACGGTCGCGTCGACGCGGGCTTCGTTGTAGCTCAGGGAGAACTCGTCCCTCGGGACGGTTTTCCCCAGGTTCGTGAAGGGAACGGAATTCCTGACGAGCAGGTCCTCGAGGCTTCCCAGGTTTTTGGCGTCCAGGGAAACGACGGCCCTGGGCCTGCTCTCCCCGAAGAAGGCGGCCGCGGGGCTTATTTCCCCGGTCCAGGAGAGCTTGAGCCCGAGTTTCGAGGGAAAACAGCATTCGGCCAGGGCCACCAAAAGCCCCCCGTCGGAGACGTCGTGGGCGGAATGGAGAAGCCCGAGTTTCGCGGCCTCGACCAGGGAATCGATTAAGCTTTTGACGGCCGCGAGGTCGATTTCCGGGACCTCGCCCTCGTCCCTTCCGGTCAGAAAACGGTGGGCCTCCGAGGCCCCGAGCTCCTCGCGGCTTTTCCCGAGAAGGAGGACCTCGTCGCCCGCGTTTTTGAAGCCGTGGCTCACCCGTTTTTCGATGTTTTCGAGGCACCCCACCATGCCTATCACGGGGGTCGGGTAAATGGCCTTCCCGTCGTACTCGTTGTAGAAACTCACGTTTCCCCCGGTGACCGGGGTTTCCAGGACCCTCGTCGCCTCGGCGAGGCCGTCGGTGGCCTTCACGAACTGCCAGAAGATCTCCGGGTTCTCGGGGTTCCCGAAGTTGAGGCAGTTGGTTATGGCCAGGGGTTTCGCCCCCACCGCCGCGACGTTCAGGGCGCTTTCGGCCACCGCGATCATGGCGCCCCTCTCGGGGTTCAGGTAGACGTAACGGCCGTTGCAGTCGGTCGCGAGGGCCAGTCCCTTGGCGGTCCCGGGGATCCGGAGGAGGGCCGCGTCCCCCGAGGGACCGAAAACCGTGTCGAGCATGACGGTGGAATCGTACTGCTCGTAGACCCAGTGTTTGGAGGAGAGGTTGGGGGTGGCGAGAAGGTCGATCAGGAGTTTGGAAAGGTCGGGGCATCCGAGAAGGGCCGAAAAATCGGCCTTTTTCCTCTCCTTGAAGTACGCGGGTTCGACGAAGGGCCTGGAGTACACGGGGGCCTTTTCGGTCAGGAAGGCCGCGGGAACCGAGGCCAGGATCCTTTCGCCCCGGGCCAGGGTGAAGTTCCCGTCGTCCGTTACCTCGCCTATCGCGGTCGCGAGGAGGTCCCACTTGTCGAAAACCTCCCGGACGGCCGGGACGTTTTTGGGTTCCACTATGAGGAGCATGCGCTCCTGGGACTCGGAGAGCATCATCTCCCAATCCAGAAGGCCCTCTTCCCGCAAGGGGACGAGGTCGAGGTCCATGCGGAGTCCGTTTCCGGCCCTCCCGGCCATCTCGCAGCCCGAGGAGGTGAGGCCCGCGGCCCCCAGGTCCTGAAGACCCACGACGAGGTCCCGGTCGAGGATTTCCAAGGTGGCTTCCAGAAGGAGCTTCTCCATGAAGGGGTCCCCCACCTGGACGTTGTGTCTCTTGTCGGCGTCCTTGTCGCTCAGCTCTTCCGAGGCGAAACTCGCGCCCTTTATTCCGTCCCTCCCGGTCCTCGAGCCCGCGAGGATGACCACGTTTCCCACGCCCGAGGCCCTGCCCCGGAAGATCTTGTCGGTTCTCAAAATCCCCACGCTCATGGCGTTAACCAGGGGGTTTCCCTTGTAGGAGGGGTGAAAAACCGTCTCCCCCGCGACCGTGGGGATGCCCATGCAGTTCCCGTAGGTGCCGATTCCCGCGACCACCCCGTTCAAAAGGCTTTTGACCCGGTGGTCGTCAAGGTCCCCGAAACGGAGGCTGTCCAAAGAGGCTATGGGTCTCGCGCCCATGGCGAAGATGTCCCTTATGATGCCCCCCACGCCCGTGGCCGCCCCCTGGAAGGGTTCTATGGCCGAGGGGTGGTTGTGGGACTCCATCTTGAAGGCTATTCCGTAACCGTCCCCCACGTCCACGATCCCGGCGTTTTCCCCGGGTCCCTGGAGGACCGCCGGCCCCGTCGTCGGGAATTTCGCGAGTTCCTTCTTGGAATCCTTGTAGCAGCAGTGTTCGGACCACATGACCCCGAAGAGGGCGAGCTCCAGATGGTTCGCCTCCCGTCCCATGAGTTCCGAAATCCTCTCGTACTCGTCTTCCGTGAGCCCGTGCTCTTTCCAGGGTTTTTCCCCCGTCGCGGGTGTGGTCATCGCGCGGCGCCTTTCCTTTTCAAAGTTCCCATGATGGAGGTCCAGACCGCCCGGCCGTCGGTGCCCCCCAAAATCTCCTCGGAGACCCTTTCCGGGTGGGGCATCATGCCCATGACGTTCCCTTTGTCGTTCACTATCCCCGCGATGTTGTCCATGGAGCCGTTGGGCGAGGCCTCCGGAATGACGTTCCCGTCGGGGTCCGAGTAGCGGAAG
>JAITKT010000244.1 GCA_031278225.1 Deltaproteobacteria bacterium | reverse complement strand
GCACGCCATCGCCGTCGGAGGGGTTCCGGTCATGAAGTCGGTCATGTTCCGAACCTCGCCGCCACCCGCGAAGGCAAGAGCGTCGGCTCCGGGGACTCGCGTTCCGAATCGCCCGGAAGGCCCCCGATTATGTTAAGAAGATGCCGCGCGCGTTCCTCGCGTTTTGGGTGCCGCGAGTGGGGGCGAACGCAATCCGCCGGCCTTTGGTCAAAGGTCCCCGACGCGAGTTCCGTCGCGCCGATTTGTGTAAAGATGTCCCGGCGATGAACCGGGACGCCGATCATCTTCGGGATGTCCTCCCTTACGTTTGGTTGTCGTCACGCGTCGGACCGGAAGAGCCGGGCGAAGCGACGGCTCATGACCATGACGCGAAGGACCTTCCTCCGTCCGCGAAAGACGAAGCCGTTCCCTTTCCTCCCGAACCCCCGGGTCGTTCCGGGGCATGTCCGGTTGGCGGCTCCGCGGCGGATACCCTTGTCCCGGTCGCCATCCGCGAAAGCTTCGACCGGGGACGGTTCGACCCCGCGTCGGCTTTTCGATCGGAATTCACCCGCCTCGATGCCGGGGCCGAGGCATGGGAAGCCGGGTTCCGAATCCCGGCCCGGGGGAAGGATCGGGAATCCGTTGTCATTTGGGAGGCTCGGGAGGCGCCGCGACCCCGTTTCCCGGTCCCGGCCGACGAAGAGGTCCCCGGGCCCGGGCTCACTCGCGGCGGAGCCCGAAACTCATGGCCCCTACCGGCCCGTCTCCGAGGTTCGGTCAAATACCGGACCCGACTTCCGATCGTGTTTTCGGAACCCGGGCAAAGGCATTCCCGCGCCGGACGATCCCATGGGGCCTCACCGGGGTATCGCCTAATTTTCGGAGGCGCGCGGGCCGCGGGAAGTCGACGGGATCGCCTTCCGGGAAGGTTTTGTCGCGTTCGCTTTTGAAAATGACGCGGCGCGTTATCCTCGCGAATCTTTTCCGAAAACGTGAGGATGAATCAGCCGGAGTCAAATGTTAATCCCCCGGAAAGTACTTGGAGGTGTTAAAATTTTTTGATCTTTTATCCGCAAATCCGAGGTTTTACGAAAACGCCGCGTCTAAATGAATAATCAAAACATGCCGAAACGTCGGATCGAATCATGCCGCGACGTTTCCGCCAAGGAAATCACGCTCGGAAGTCGTTGGAAAGGAGAAAGCGTCATGGACTTTGAGATAATCAACGGTAAAAAGTACCATTGGGACACGGAATTTAAACCGGAACTTCCAAAAAAGAGTTGATTCTTCACGGTCAGCCGATTTTTTCCCAATACAAAGGAAACGATTATTTCGTCGAACGCGGGAAAAACGGATATTTGATTCAAGATCCGCGAGTCGCGGCCGAAGGCATTTCCGGTGACGTTCCGTGCGACGATTACCCGGGAAACAAAGCGGCCCGAACCGCGGAAGAGTTCATGGCATTGCCGTTTCTTGACGGAAAAACAATATTCGAACGATTTGACGAGTTAAAATTTTTTGAACTTTAACCGGTAAACGCGAATTTTGTCGAAAAAGGCCGCCAAAACCCCGCCGGAAGGCCGGTATTTCGCGAGACGATAATATAGCATTGACTCTCGAGGGCGGCGAGAGACTCGCGGACTTGGCCCTTCGCGGGTCAGGCTCATGAAAAAACCGCGCGGGCGACGCTCTCGCGGGCGCGACTCCCCGGGTCCGCGCGGTCAGAGTCGAAACCGCGCCTCTTCCGAATACCCCTTCTTCCCGGACCGGGACCGGTCAAGGCCTCGCGGGCCCCCTCAAAGCCCCCCGGGACCGCCGCCCCGAAGGACCCGACCGCCCGGCCCCGGGCAAAACGGGCGGAAGAGTCAAAATATCCGCCACTTTGTCGGTTTGAACCTGGAAAACACTCGAGGTAAATCTAATTATGCGAATATGTCTTTGACAATGGGCGGGTTTCGCCATTTGTCGAAAATTCCCCCGAATTCCGGCACGAAAGCTGCTCCGTACCCCCCGAGAGAAAAAACCCCCGCCGAAAGAAGGCGGGGCAAGGGAACACGGAGGAAAAAAATGCCGAAAACGACGATTCTCGCGATAGACCCCTCGGGAGACACTCTCCCCAAAGTGAGCGCCGCCGTCAGGCCCTTTTCGACGAGGATCCTGTGGGCCGACAACTTCATCGAGGGCAAAAGGCTCGTCTCCGAGGGACGTCCGGACATCATTCTCGTCAAGAACGACGCCCCGGGTTTCGAAGGGGATCCGACCGAAATCTTGAACATTCTGGACGCCCTGAGGCTTCCCGCCCAAGTCATCGTCATGACGGACGAGCCCGACTTCGAACGCGCGATGGAACTCGTGAATTCGGGGGTTTTTTCGGTCCTGGCCCTGCCCCTCTCCGTCGAAAAGCTGAGGGGACTCGCGAAAAAGGTCTTCGAAAACCTCTCCCTCTTGAACACCCTGGTCGAAAACGGAAGGGTCGACGGGGCCAAGGAACTCCACGTCTACAAGAAACTCGCGGGAAACCAGGACCTCCCGTCGCTCGCGGAATCCGTCCGGGAAGCCGCGTCCGAGCTCTTCGACGGCGCGCCCGCGGTTTTGGAGCTCTCCGAGGAGCTCTCCTCCCACATGGTTTTGCCGGAAACGGAGGACCCCGACGGGGAGGACGGCATGTTCTCCTTCGACGCGGAAAATCCCCCGCAGGTCCCGGAAACCCACAACGTCGTCCGCGAACTCTCCTTCAAGAACCTCGCGCTCGGCACCCTGAAACTCAGTCTCCCCCCGGAAATCGCGGCCCTCGCGAACGACCCCGGGCGGAACCCGGAGAGACTTCCCGGGGAAGAGGGAACCCCCGCGGACGATATCGCCCGCGAGAAGGCGGCCCTGGACGAGCTCGTCTGGGCGGCCTCCCTCCACCTTTACCAGGCCAAGCGCTATCACGACGCCGTGCGTCTCGCCTCCAAGGATCCCCTGACCTCCCTTTTGAACAGAAGGGTCTTCATGGAAACCCTCGACAGGGAGTTCGCCAAGGCCAAAAGACACAACACCCCCCTGAGCCTCATAATTTTGGACATCGACCACTTCAAAAACGTCAACGACACCTTCGGTCACCAGACCGGGGATTCCATCCTCAAGTGGCTTTCCGGGGTGCTCTCGAACACGATACGCACCGGGGACGTCCTGGGACGCATCGGGGGAGAGGAATTCGCGGTGCTCCTCCCCTGGACCGACCCCGAGCAGGCGAGGAAACTGGCTTCCAGAATAAGGGAGGCCCTGGCCGAGTCCCCGCTCCCCACCCCCCACAAACTCCTGAGGCCGACGGTCAGCCAGGGGATTTCGTCACTGGAACATTTTCTTATTAATTCGCCCGAAGATTTGATATACTGGTCCGACCAGGCGATGTATTTGGCCAAAAAAGAGGGACGCGACGCGTTCCGCCTGGCCAGTGAGATCCAACCAAAGACACGGTTCGAGGAAACGCCATATGTCTTCCAATGAAGAGAGACGCAAGGGCCTGAGGGCCATGATGCCCACCCAGATGCTGTTCAACGTCCTGGACAACCCCAACGAATACATAAGGGGTCACGACTCGACGGTGAAACGTCTGGCGGCCCTCGACGCCGAACCTCTCCCGAAACCCAAATCAGAGTCCCAGCTCATCCTCGCCCGCATCGACAGGAAACTCTCCCTCATCCTGAGCATCCTGGCCGAAAGCTCGAACCGCAAGAACTACATGAATCAGGCGATAGTTCAGGACATCTCGGAGTTCGGACTCTCCTTCGGTCACTACACCGACTTCCCCATCGGGACCTGTCTCGAGATAGGCCTGGTTCTCCCCTACACGGAAGGCAGACTCATAGACATCCTCGGGAGGATAGTCCGCATCCTCCCCGCCTCGGACGTCAACTCGAGCGACCGCTACGTCTACGGATTCGAATTCACCGACATCCTGGGAAGCGACCAGAACGAAATAGTCCAGTGGATATTCACGAAGCAGCGCGAGGAAATCAGAAGGCGCAGGGAAACCTTCTGACCCCCCCTTAATCCGCCGCGACGGTCGCGTCCGCGGGTTTCCGCGCGCGTCACCGCGGTCGGTCGTTCGTTCGTTTAGACGAAAGAAAAAAACCGGGTTCCCCGGCTTTTTCCGACCCTTCGACCCCGCGTCCGTCCGAAAACGTCGTTTTCCGCCCCGGCGAACGCCCCCCGATCCGTCCGACCCCGGAAACGATCGCCCGAAGAACGCCAACCCGTCCCGCGGGTCCCCGCGCGAACGGCGAAAGTCACCCCGCGAATGTCTTCTTCCCGCGCCGGAAAGAAAATGTTTTTCTTTCCGGCGTTTCTTTTTTCAAACGAACGTTTTTTCCAAAGCCCGAAACGCCCGCCCCCGGCGCCCCGTCGGAACGCGCGTCCCGCCCGGGCGTCCCGTCATTTCTTTTCGAGATCCGGACCGCTTTTTTGTTTCCGAAGATGAGCTTCCGTTTCTTCCATTTTCGACGCCATTTTTTCGAGGAGTCGGGATTGTTTCGCGGAATTTCTGACGAGGACCACGGCGGCCGCCGCGATTAAAACGCAAAACACCGACTCGGAGACGAGGGAGAGCACGATGGAGGCCTTGGAGATCGTGTACGCCAGGGTCGCGACGAGGTTTATCAAAAAAGCGAGAATCAAAAGGCCGAGAATGGCGTAACCGACCTTGACGACGAGCTCGTCCTTGACCTCGACCTTTTCCATGATGTCCCTCGCGCCGGCCCCGAACCCCGCCTGAGGTCCCGGGACGGCCCCGGTTCGCGGCTGTTGCCCCGGGTAAGCCCCCGGGCCCGCCCCGGGTCGCGGCTGCTGCCCCGGGTAAGCCCCCGGTTGCGGCTGCTGCCCCGGATAAGCCCCCGGGCCCGCCCCGGCCGGCGGTTGTTGCCCCTGGTTCCCCGG
>JAITKT010000213.1 GCA_031278225.1 Deltaproteobacteria bacterium | reverse complement strand
GGACCCTCCCAAGAGTCTTCCGAAGTTGATTCCTATGAGGGTCACCAGGGGGAGCACGGCGTTTCTGAGGGCGTGTCGGACGAGGGCCTGGGTTTCGCTCAGTCCCCTCGCCCTCGCGGCCTTGACGAAGGGAGCGTCCTTGAGTTCTATCAGGTTGCCCCTGAGGATGCGGGCGTAAGTCGCCCCGTAGGTGACGCTCAGGGTGAAGGCCGGAAGAAAGATGTTGGAGAATTTGCTGCCCGATATCACCGGGACGATTTTCATGTAAACCCCGAAAAGATAGAGGAGCATGAGACCCAGCCAAAAGTCCGGGATGACCGCCCCGCCCGTGGAAACGACCCTCACCGCGTGGTCGAAAACGGTGTCTTTGTACCTCGCCGCGAGGATGGCTATGGGAATGGAATAGAGAAGGGAAAAAAGCGTCGCGACGAGGGTGAGTTTGAGAGTCGCGGGAAAGCGCAGCCCAATCTCGTAGGAAACCGGTTTCCTCGACTGGAACGAAATCCCGAAATCCAGGCGCGCGGCCTTTTTCAGCCATTTCCAGTACTGCACGGGAATCGGGTCGTTCAGTCCCATTTCCTCGCGTATTATGGCTATGGACGCTTCGTGGACCTCGAGTCCCCTCGCCCTCAGGATGGTCTGGGCCACGTCGCCCGAAGACGCGTTGCTGAGCGCGAAGGCGAGAACCGAGACCAGCAGAAGCATGGGAATTATTTGAAGGAGTCTGTTTATGATGAATTTCGTCATTATCCGTCAATGCCCGTCTTGTCGTCGAAATTCGAAACGCCCGTCCCGGGCGGTCCGCAATGATACAATAATATATTGTAGCGTTTAAAATTTTTCGAGATTCTTCCGCCGAGCCGCGCGAACGGGAACTCCGATGAAAAAAACATGAATTTGAAAAAAATCGCGAGCGAAGTCAAAACCCCGAAACGTTCCAATCGGGGTCATGAACCAAAGGTGAGCGAGGAGTGAGGAAAGGCGTCGGAGAGAAAAAAACAGGAGTGAGAAACAAACGGTAAACGAAAACGGGACGCCGCGAACGCAATCGCGGCCAAGTCGGCGAACGGAACGAATTTCGATTTCGAGGCGTTCGTCGAAAGAGAAATTTTATTTACGCGAATCGTCGTTCGAAATAATTTCGGATTTCGAAGGGACAAAATCACGCGAAACCGAAAAAGGGCGAGAAAAACCTCACAACGACCGGGTCGTTCCTGGGCGGTTCGGGATTCTCGCGTTTTCGGAGGAAAAAAAACGATGTCGCGGAAGATTTCGGGTGGCGTTTCGACGTCACGATCCGCCTTCGTGGCGGAATGTCGGAAGAGGGAGCCGGACGTTTCGACAAACGTTTTGACGTTCAATCGGTTTTTTAATTTCCGAATTCAACTTTTAAAGGTTCTTTGACCATGCCCTTAAGGCACATGTGGCGCGGGAGTTGTTTGGTTTCTCCACATATTGTGTTGTTATGCGCCGATATTCTGTTTTGGAATGATTTGGGAAGAAGTTCGTCAAAATCGGAAAAAGGTTCGGGACCGACCGGGCCAAAAAATTCACGGAACGAATTTATCTCAAATCCTTTCTTCATGTCAAGAATTTTTGGGGTTTTCGATTTAAATTTTTCCTTCGATTTTCGATCGATTGTTTTGTCGGGAATTCATCGATTTTTTCATGGCATTCATTTTAAACCAAAGATGTTATCATCACTTATCATATCGAATTTATATCATTATTATAAGATATTATATGTTGTTTGGTGATTATTCGCGGTAAATTGAAAACACCCGAAACGTTTAACTCGCGGCCTTTTTTGGTTTCCCCGGGAAACCGAACCATAAACCATTGATTTTTTGGGGGATTTTGGTTTTTAAAGGTTTTTTCGCGGGGACTTCAAATGACCGGTTTCGGCGGCAATCGCCAATGATAATATATTATGGCTTTCTTTGAAATAATGTCACAAATGTCGCGACGGGGTCCGCGGTTCGCGATGTCGGCGTTATCTTCGATCTTTTTCTTCGACGCGGGCTTTTCGTTCGCGCGGTCTTCACTCCCGAGACTCGATTTTTCGGTTGCCGCGGTCCGGAACGCGTCGCGCTGTCGATGGGAATAATCCGCTAACGGCTTGAGTTTCCCGCGGGTGACGTTCGCGGTGTTCTTTGAAATTTCGCCGCGTCGGCCGGGGAAGGGCCGGGGTTTTTTCGCGAATCGAAGACAAGTCAACAAAAATTGTTTCCGAAAACCCGCCTCGGATCGCGTTCGCGTTTCGATTTTTCGGGTTTCGCGTCCGATCCGGAGGCGACGGGAAAACCGGCGACCGACCCGTCCGGCTTCCGCGGTCGGTCTCTTTCGTCTCCGATGATTCGGACCGGGTTTCCGCCGTTTTCGCGACTTTGAGGTCCCGGCCTTCGCGGAAACAAAAATTGTTTCCGAAACGAGGCTCTCCACGGGTCGCGTCGCGTTCCCGCGGGAGTCGCTTTTCGGGGCGGCGTTTCGGGCCCGCGCGAGTCCGGGGCGAATTCGTCCCCCGGAGAAAAAAAGAGGATTCGGATCCGGCTTTTCCCGGGATCATCGCGATTGCGCGCGTTTCCCGCGGGCGGCCCCGCTTTTCCCCCGCCTTTTCGGACCGCGGGCGGGAAAGACAAAGCCGGGTTTGGAACCGGCTTTGAACGGAAGATCATGATTATGAAGCATTTTCCGCGTTCGGTCATCGTTTTCCGCGATTTTCGCCCGTTCGCGAACAAAGCTTGAAATTAATCCGGTTTCGAACGGAAGATCATGATTATGGCTGTTTTACCGCGGCAGTTTACTGTTTTTCGAAACTTCGCGC
>JAITKT010000204.1 GCA_031278225.1 Deltaproteobacteria bacterium | reverse complement strand
ACGGGGAGATCTACGGGAATTTCACCTGGTTCTGGGCCAAGGCCCTTTCCAACGCGACCCGGGGGGAAACATGGCTCAACGTTTACAACAGAACCCTCGCCTACATGTCCCAGGCCCTGATGGTGGAGCAGGACCCGGTGGCCGAGGGGGTCTTCAAGAGACTGGTCTTCGAAAAGGGGGAGGCCGGGGAAAACGGCCTGAGTTTCACGGTCATGGACCGTTACCTCTCGGACGGGGTCGAACACGCCAAAATCAACGCCGGGTCTCTAATCGGAATAGAACCCGGCTCCACTTTCGCCGCGGGACCCCCCGAAAACCCCACCGCCATTCTCGAAGTCGTCAAGGCCGAGCCCCTGAAGTGCCTCGCGATCGTGACGGAGGGCGAGGCGAAGGTCGGTGACGCGGTCACCCTCGATTCCTGGATGCCCCCGAGTTTCAAAATAAAGGTCTTTTACCGGGCCGCCCTTCCCGGGGACGCCGAACTTTCCGGGCAAGCCCGAAGGATCTTCCGGGGCATAGGGGCCGTCGAGGAAACGACCGACCCCGGCGCGGCGGACATGGTCGTCTGGATCCTCCGTCCCGAAAATCCCCTCGAAGGCCTCAATTCCGAAGGCGCGGGAATCCCCGGCCCGGACGTCCCCGGGGACGCCTCGGAAGAACGCGAATTCATCCCCGATTCCGACCCCGCCCGCGACCCTTGGGTCTGGCTCGCGGAGCCCTCGGAAAACTCCTTTTTCTGGGGTGAGGACAAACTCCGGGCCCCCCTGACCGACGAGGGAATCCGGGGACTCCGGGACAACTTCGTCAAAGCCTCCCGGGTCAAATCCCTTCTTGAGCTCCCCGGTCCCCCGGGGGACGCCAAACTCGGGGTTGACATAAGCTATCTTCTCTACGAACCGGTTTCCGGGGACGTCTACGACGCCGCCCCCGAGGACGGGAGGTTCCACTCGGACGACGACAGGCATTGGGTAAAATACGGGGAGGTCGTCCCCGGCTCCAATCCCCTGACCCTCGAGAAGGAAGAAACCCTCATCTTCGTGAAGGCCAGGAACAACACCTCCAAAAAGTTTTACGTCTACGCCGTGAACATCGCCGCCGACGGGGAGATCATCCCCTTCCTCCCGAGTCCCCGGGCGATGACTTTAACCGACCTCGAACCCGGGGCCGCGAGGAGCTACGAGTCCTCGGGTCTCGCCATAACCGACCCGGAGGAATACGTGAGGGTCATCGTGACCGACGCCCCCTTCAACGTTTCGGTGCTCTCCCAGAAAGGCCTCGAGGTCATGACCAGGAGAGGGGGGCCCTTCATCGAGTCCTTTTTGAGGGACCGTCTCTCCCTCAACACCACCAGAAGCGCCTCCAAGCTCGAGAGAAGCAGGCAGAAGTGGGACACCGTGTTGACCAAGATCGTGAAATAGAGCGATCGGCCCCCTTGGCTCCGTCGGACAAACGACCCGGAGAGACGCCGAAGGTTTTAAGGGACGACGAAGGTTTGAGGGGGCGGCGAAGGCTTGAGGAGACGTCGAAGACCCGAAGGCGGCGGGAGGGTAACGGACGGGGGAGACGGGCGCGGGCAACGGGAGCGGGTGACGGACGGAAGCCCGGTCCCGTGACGGATCCCTCGCTCTCAGCGGTCATCCGCGGTCCATTCGCCCGAGGGCGTTCCGGTTTTCCGGCGACACCTGGCGACTCGAAACCGACCGCGGCCGACCTTGGCCGACCCCAAATCTACCGCGGCGGGCTTTGGCCGCCTCCGACCGAACTCCAACGGACTTCAAACGACTTCAGCCGATTTCGGGATCGTCCGGAATTCTCGGGGAACGTTCGGGGTCGGGATCGTCCGGGGGGCCGGAAGACATCACGGACTTCCCGGTCATCGCGGTCTTTCCGGTTTTCGAGGAGTTTTCGAGGGCCCTCTTTTTCGCGAGGCGGGCCCTGCGGGCGACCAGAGCCTCTCCCGAGACCTTTTCCCGTCCCCGGGTTCCGGGGCGGTAGTAAATTCTTCCCCGAAGTTCATCGGGGAGATGCTCCTGGTCCACTTCCGCGTTCTCGTGGTCGTGGGCGTACAGGTAGCCTTTCCCGTAACCAAGGTCCTTCATGAGTTTCGTGGGGGCGTTTCTTATGTGGAGGGGAACCGGAAGGGGTCCGTGAATCCTCGCGTCTTCCCTCGCGGCGTTGAAGGCCTTGTAGACCGAATTGGATTTGGGGGCGAGGCTCAAATGAACCGCGAGATGGGCCAGGGCCAGATCCCCTTCGGGAGATCCCAAAAGTCTGTAGGTGTCCAGGGCCGAAGCCCCGAGAACCAGAGACATGGGATCCGCCGGTCCCACGTCCTCCGACGCGAACCTGATCATTCTTCTGAGGAGATAGACCGGGTCCTCGCCGCCCTCCAGCATCCTCGAGAGCCAATAGAGGGCCCCGTCCGGATCCCCGTCCCGGAGGGACTTGTGGAGGGCCGAGATGAGATTGTAATGCTCCTCCCCGCCCTTGTCGTAGCGCCAGGCCTTTTTCTGGACGGCCTCGGAAATGACCTCCGTCGTCAAATTGATGACCATTTCCGAATCGGGCGCCGCGAGTCCGGAGGAAAGCTCCAGGGCGTTCAAAAGGGACCTCGCGTCTCCGCCCGAGCTCATGATCAAAAAATCCCGGGCCTTTTCGTCGATCTTGACGTTAAGTTTCCCGAGACCCCTTTCCCCGTCCGAGAGGGCCGTGTCGATGAGACCGTTCAGTTCATCCTTGGACAAGGGTTCCAGGACGAGTACCCTCGCCCTGGAGATGAGGGCGGGAATGATTTCGAAAGAGGGATTCTCCGTGGTGGCGCCGATCAGGGTCACGAGCCCGCTCTCCACGTGGGGCAGGAAGGCGTCCTGCTGGGCCTTGTTGAAACGGTGGATCTCGTCCACGAAGAGCACCGTGGGACGGCCCGCGATCTTTTTGTTGCTCCTCGCGAGTTCCACCACCTCCCTCACGTCCTTGATCCCCGACAGCACGGCCGAGAACTCCACGTATTCGGCGTTGGCGTTTTTGGTCAGGAGTCTGGCGAGACTCGTCTTCCCCACCCCGGGAGGACCCCAGAGGATGAGGGAGCTTATTCCCCCCTTGTCGTGGAGGAGCCTCAAAAGCTTCCCCCGCCCCAAAAGATGCTTCTGTCCGATGAACTCGTCCAGGTTCCTGGGCCTCATCCTCTGGGCCAGGGGAATCAGGGACTCGTCTTCGACGAACAAGCCCGAGCTCGTGTGGCCCGGAATGTGATCTTTTCGCATTTTCGAGTCGTGCCTTCGCGGTTTTCGCTTTTTTCGCGGTTCGGGAGCGGTTCGGGTTTTCTTCGGGTCGTTTTTTGATTTTTCGCGGGGTCGGCGTTTCCGGGTTTGATTGAATCGGGTTCGCGGGGGCCCTCCGGGCGGGGCAATCGCGACGGTCAAGACAGACCGTCCGGCCGGTCAATCGAGACGGTTCGGGCGGAGCGAGCTCAACGGTCCGGACGGGTAAATCAAGGCGGTTCGGACGGTTCGCCGCCCGTTCAATTGAGACGATTGGGGTCGGGCGCGCGATTGGGGCCTTGGGGGAGCAGATTTTTCGGGAAATCCGGGGAAAGAAGTTTTTCGTGAAGCTTCCCAGCTTCCTCTTTCAGGCGCGCGAGGTCCCCGGAGCCGTCGTTTCTGACCACCATGTCCGCGAGCCTCAGTTTCTCCGCCGCGGGCCACTGGTTTTCGATTATGGCCCGGGCCTCATTTTCCGTGGTTCCCGGGTCCCTCGCGAGAACGCGGCGGATTTGGGTCTCGGCGTCCGCGAAAACGAGGATGGTCGGGAAGAAGAGGGAATTCAAACGGGCCTCGAAAAGAAGGGGAACGTCAATCACGAAAAGCTTTTCGTCTTTGGCGGCGGAGAGAGCCCCGAGCATCATTTCCCAGGCCTTGGGGTGAACGATGTTTTCCAAGGCTTTTTTGAGCTTGGGTTTCTTGAAAACGAGTTTTCTCAGATAAGCCCGGTCAAGGGTCGAATCCTCTTTGTTCAGGGCCTTTTTCCCGAAAAGTTTCACGGCTTCCCGGTAACCGGGGGTGTCAACGGCCAAAGCCTCTCTCGAAAGAACGTCGAAATCCGCGAGCCCGGCCCCGCGATCCACCAAAAAACCCGCGAGGGAGGACTTTCCGGAGGCGATGCCCCCGGTCAGGGCCGCCCTCACCCGTCCCGGGACGGATTTCAAGAGGTTTTCCCCGTCTCGCGCCCAAGGCGGCGGGGGCGGGGGAGCCGCTCTCGGGACGAGTTTCGGGGGTTTGGGGAATTTGGGGAGAGGCCCGTCATTCATAGTTTTCGTCCAGGAAAACCAAAAAGTCCAGGGGGTGCTCGAGAATCACGTCCGGATTGTATTTCCCGAGGGTTTCGACGCTCCTGAAGCCCCAGGCCACCGCGACGTTCACGAAACCGGCGTTTATCGAGGTCAGCATGTCCGTTTCCGTGTCCCCGAAGTAAAAGAGGTCCTTCGGCTCGACCCCGAGAAGTTTCGCGGCTTCGAAGGCCCCGGTCGGATCGGGCTTGTGGGGTCTCGAGTCCGAGGTTCCCACGAGGACCTGGAACATCCCCTTGAGATGGCGATCCGTCATGGGAGGGATGTTGAAATCCTCTTT
>JAITKT010000115.1 GCA_031278225.1 Deltaproteobacteria bacterium | reverse complement strand
AACTGACGATCTTCACCGAAAAACCGGTGTCCGAGTTGGACGAGCCCACCCTTCTGACTTTGCCTTCGGAGAGGGGTCTCGCGAGTGTGGTCTGAAGGGCGGGGGGCATGGCGTCGATTTCGTCCAAAAAGAGGGTGCCCCCGTCGGCGAGCTCCAGCATCCCCGGGCGGTCCACGGCGGAGCTGAAGGCTCCTTCCACCGTCCCGAAGAGGATGCCCTCCAGGATGTTCTCCTGACCGGAGGCGCAGTTCAGGACGAAAAACGGTCCGTCCCGCCTGGAGGAGCCGTTGTGGATCATCTTGGCCAGGATGTCCTTTTCGACTCCCTTTTCCCCGCGGATCAAGATCGGGGAAGGGGTGTCAAGGGCCTTGGCGACGATTTCCAGGCTTTCGAACATGTCCTTGTCGTTGGTCACGAGTTGATTGAAAGAATCTTCGCCGAGCCTGGGGGATTCCCGGAAAGCGGCGTCGGGGCTCGCTTTCGACGGGTCGTCGTCTTTCCCGAGGTTGTAAGCCTCGAGGATGCTCCCGTACTCGCTCATGAAGGTGGCGCAGCCCAGGCTCTCCCCGTCCTTGACGATGGCGAAGATGTTTTGGACGGAGTTCACCAGTTTCCCCGAAAGGGTGGTGTAGCAGAAGGAATGGTTGACCAGGGGCCTTCTGGATATTATCGCCAGCATGGTCGGGTGGGCGACGCCCTCTCCGACCTTGTGCACGTCGTTGATGCTTTTGCCCAGGACGTCGTCGGGATTCATGTTGTCGATGTGTCCCTGGGCCTTGTTGTAATAGACGATCTCCGACTTTTTGTTGACTATCGTGACTCCGGTCAAAAAATCGTCGAAGATCTGGGGCACCAGCTCGGTCGTGCTGATGCCGCTCATCGAATCGTTCATAAGTGAATGCATGATACACTCTCGCAAAAAATAGCAAAAAGAGAAAAACCGTGAATGAAAATCAAGAAATGCCAAAATACCGACAAAGGACGAAAAGTCGGGAAAACCGAAAGACGCGCCCGATTCGGGGTGGCGCCCGGCGCGCTTCCGCGTGACCGTTTCGATTCCCGCGGCGCCGTTTGGCCGGATTTCGGGAAACGGAAGCCGTAATCGATTCGAGGCCGAAAATCGCCCCGTTCGCGCGTCGGCGCGCGAAATGACGCGTGAAAAAATAAACGAAGGTGAAAGGATAAACGTGTCGAGACCCCGCGACTTAAGTCGATTAAAAAAAATTTTGGATCCCCTCCCGAAAAGCCGTTTCACCAGCCGGGAAGGCCGATTTGAAAGAATCATAAAAGATAAAGTCATGAAGGTAAAGCATTTTTGAGTCGGTTTTTTAACTATTTTACCTGTTCAAGACTCTTTAAAAGGTCAAAAAAAACACGGCTTTCGGAGGCATCGGGAAAATTCCAGGCTTCGGGTTGGATCATTTTTTCGCCCGTTTTTTGATTGGAAACGGATTTCCGACATGATGATTTAAAATTTTCCTTTTGATTTAAATCAGTTTCCGGGGGCAAATCCCGCCTTCCGGTAGATTTCTTGGGAATTCCGCCGCTTCTTTCACATGATAAAAAAAGATATTTGCGATATTGGAAAACATTTTTTAATTCCTTTCGAATCTTCCGGATCCGATCCGAAAATACCTTAAGACCCCCGGAAGACCCCGGAAAGGGTCCGATCCGGCGGGGAACGGGCGGAAAACGAATCGCGAACGAACGGGAAAAGAGACGGAAGACGCCGCCCCCTCCCCGAAAGATCCGGGGGCCGGGCGTCGGGTCCAAAAAAAACCCCACGCGATCGGGTTCGGGCGTGGGGACAAGGACCTCGGGGGCCGCGGGGTCCGCGGGGCGGGAGGGCCGCCGGGGCCCCGTTTTTTCGTTTGACCGTCAGCTCCGGTCTTGGTCTTCGGGGGGGATTTTTCCCGGGAGGGAGAGGTCGTGTTTCCTCAGTTTGCGGAAGACCCCGGACTGACTTATGCCCAAGATCGCGGCCAGGTCCCTCGTGGTGCCGCAATCGGCTATGGCTTCCAGGATGAGCTTCTTTTCGATGGTCATCATGGTCTCGGGCAATCCCTTTTCTTTCATGCTTTCGTAACCGGGCAGCTTGTCGAGGGGAATGGACATGGTCGGGAGCTCGGGCGGGAGATCGACCTCGGGCTTTTTTTCGGCCCCGCATTCCCCCGGGACGATGGAATCGAAGTGAAGTCGCAAAAATTCGCCTATCTGGGGAGTGGCGCTGAAGAGCGCCGCCTGATGGATGGAGACCAGGAGTTCTCGGACGTTGACCTTGAAGTCCCGGGACATGAGGATCTCCGTCGCCTGATTGTCAAGGTATTTGGAGACCCCGTAAAGGAGGTTCAGGCGGGTGAGTTCTTCCTGGGCGAGATCCAGGATGTCTTCCTTCCTGGATGTCAGGGGAGGGAGCTTAAGGGTGGAGCGACTCAACCTGTCGCGAAGCGAGGCCATGAACTTCTTGCCCCGCCCGGGGCCGTCGGGGCCGGCGGTCGCGCCGAAGATGACGAAGGCCCGGGATTTGCGCCACTCCTTTCCCCCGACCCGGAAGAGGGAGTGTTTGTTCAAATAGGCCATTATTCTCGACTGCGCGTGAGCGTCCGCGTTTTGGACGTTGTCGATGAACACGGTGCCTCGACCCACGGCCTCCAGGAGTCCGTAATGGCGCAATCGGGGGGCTTCGCCGAGGTTCCCGGCCCCGGATTCGCTCCCGAACAAGAGAGTTTCCAGTCTTTTGGCGTCGCGGGAGGAGCCGTCGATCTCGACGAAGGGCTCGTTTTTCCTGTCCGAGTTGTCGTGGATGAAGCGGGCCAACATCCCCGGGGAGGTGCCCGGGTCCCCCAGGATGAGGAAGTCCCGGTATTTGTTTCGGGAGTACCTGTGGGCGGTCTCGAGAACCTTTCTCATGGCGGGGCTGTTTCTGACGAAGGAGGACTCGGAGACCGGGGGAAGATTTTTCGCCTCGAACTCCCGTTTCATGAGGGTAATCAGCTCCAGCTCGTTCGCCAGGGAGACGGCCGGAAGTATGTTCGTCGTCAAATCTCTTTCGACAATCACCGCGAGGATTACGTTTCCGGCGGTGTTCACTATCGGATACCCGATCAGGCAAACGGTTTTTCCCGTCCTCGGGTAAGTGGCCATCTGGGACATGACGGTCTTTTCGACTATGACGTTCAGAGCCATGTGATTGTCCGTGAATTTTGACTCGATGAGCTTCCGGGTCGAAAGACCTTCCAGCGCCACCCTGTCGATTCCGATGTTTTCGGCCGCGCGGTCGTTCGCGAAAACGATTTTGGCTTCGGCGTCGTAAATCACGACACCCTCCGATTCTTTGCGGCTGATTCTCTTGTAGACCGCGTTCAGGGCGTTCATGGACGGGGCGGTGCCGAAATAGGAACCGAAGAGTTTCTTGTCCAAGATCGTCAGGGAAACGTTGTCTGTCGAGTTTTTGACGAGGGTCGTCACCACGCACAGGTCGGGAAATTCCCGGAGTTGAACGCTTTTCGTTTCCCCGGGTTCCAATCTGGCGCCCGAAACGTGGCCGTGACTGAAGGGGAACAGATAGCTCAGCTTTTTGCCCTTGAGCGTTTGGCGGACATTTTGTTTCAACTGGAGAAGGACGCACGCCTGAGCGTTGGCGTCGATTATCTTGCCGCCTTTGTCGGTGATGATGATTCCCAGTGGCAGAGCTTCCAGCGCGGCGTGAAGGGGACCGGTTCCGTCGGGTTTCGGGGTTATGTCGTGGGGCTGCTTGACCATGTCGGTAATCTGTTATTGGTTTTCCAACGTCAAACGGCGTCGCCCCGACTTTCGGGCGATAATTCCGTTGTTCTCGGTTTTGATTCTCGCTTCCGGGCTTCGGGCCGGCCGCGGAGCCTATTGTTTTTTTGACAATTGGTAGTTAAGAAAAACCATTTTTCGACGGCAGGAACCGATTTAACACATCAAGACAAAATGACGCAATATCATGGTTTTTCGCGAAAAAGGGACCATGTCGCGAAACCCTTGTCACGCAAGCTTCGGAAGAAGTGTTCTTATCGGAATCGAAATCGTCGATTTTCATTTATTTCACTTTCGAATCAAAATGGATATTTGTCGAAACTGAGAGTCTCGAAAACTCATTGAATAATTCACGGATTATTCTTGAAAAGTCTTGGGAAAAATCAATAAAATTCGGCCAACGACGGTTATTTGCCTGTTTGGCGGTGAAAGACAATCGGGTGGGTGTACGACTCCTTAAAAACGCTCCTCAAGTCCCCAATCCGTCGATAAGCGCGTTTCGGACGGGGGTTGCCGAATCATCCCAAAAATTTGCCAAATAGTCGGTGTATCATGGTCAAACGGATAGGCCGGATTGTTCTTCGGATTGACGCCGGGATGACTCTGGCGGGAAAACCAAAGCCCGGAAACGGAGGATTTCCCGGAATCGACGGCGGGGATTACGGAATGGTGACCGGTTTTGATCCGTGTCAAACGAAAAAAAACAGTGAGTACGAATTACGGTGGAAACGGTATTTTCATGAAAGTGGCATTATCGTAATCCATGATAAACCTTTAAATTTCAGAACATATTTTTTGGAATCGCCATTGACTAATTGCGCTGTTTTTAGTTCGTTCATCGAAAAAGGCCAATGAAATCATATTATGGAACTCATAAAAACTTAATTGTTTGTAACATCAAAATGTGTAAAAACGCAACTTAAGATTTTTTTATAAAATAAAAAGAACATGAGAATCATTTTCGGTGACAGATTATAAAAATATTCAGTTATTTAGCGAATTTATTTTCGGAAACATAATGGGTTCTCCTTTCCAAAGGTCGATTTCGGGTGGTTTTCGAGACGGAATCGGTCCGGTTTTTTATGTCATAAAAAAAAACGCAATGCCCATATTTTTTATAACGTAAAAATCGCCGGTCGTTTTTTTTATTTGTTAAAATCAAGAAAAATCGGTCAAAATCGTTCGTAAACATTTTTTATCCATTGTGACCGGCATGTACGCTTCGGCGCTTATCGGGTCATTCGTTTTTTTGAAAGCTCAACCCGAATATTCGAAATCGAATCAAACGCGTGTTCTTGGGGTCGGCGGGTTTCGACCCGCGAAAGGTTGGGACGTTTCCCCGCCGCGGGAGAGGGTTCGCGTTTTCCCCGTTCGCCTTACGCTCTCCCGCCGGAGGCGAAGAGACTGTTCCCTCGCGGGACGCGACCGCCGGGTTCCCCCGACCCCCGGCGTGTCTTTCGCGCGTCCCGAAGCCAAGGCAAGGGGAAGCCGGACAAATCGGCCGCGCGCCGCGTCTCTTTCCCGATCCCTTGTCTTCCCGACCCCCGCGGCGACGCGGATGACCGCCGGCAAGGTCCGACGGGGAGCCGACAAGCCATTCGACGTCGGGATTGGGGGGATGACGGGTTCGGGCGGGGTGAGTGGCGAGGTCCCGCGGGGGGCCTCGCGGGACCGGGGAGATTCGACGCTCCCGGGGCGAAGAAGGGCCTCGCCGGCGCGCGGGGGGGGG
>JAITKT010000073.1 GCA_031278225.1 Deltaproteobacteria bacterium | reverse complement strand
TATTAAACACCCCCCTCCCCCCCCCCAAAACACCCGCCCGCCTCGCTTCCGTTCCGACGCGAAGCGGTCGTTTTTATTTCGCGAACCATCCGAAAAGACACGACGGGTTCCTTATTCGGTGGCAGCGGTCCCTTCGGCCGGGGTTTCGGCGGCGGGCGCCTCTTCGACGGCGGGAGCCGCTTCGGCGGGCGCTTCGGTGGTCTCGGCGGGCGCGTCGGCGGCGGGAGCCGCGTCGGCCGCCGGTGTTTCGGCGGGTGTCTCGGCGGGGGTCTCGGCCGGAGTCTCGGCGGTCGTTTCGGCCGGTGTTTCGGCCGGTGTTTCGGCGGGAGTTTCCGCGGGCGTTTCGGCCGGGGTCTCGGCCGGGGTTTCGGCCGGGGTTTCGGCCGGAGTCTCGGCCGGGGTCGCTTCGGCGGCCGCGGGCGGGGTCTCCGCCGGCGGGGTCGTCGCGGCCGGTTGATCGGCGGAGCCCGCGGGGGGAGCCGCCGGAGTCGAAGCCGCCGGCTTGCTGCTGTCGCCGCAAGCGGACAGGACGAATAAGGCGAAAACGCCCATCGCCAACATCAGCGTCAAATTTTTGAGAATCGTCATGTTGCCTCCCAATGGTAAACTCTCGCTGTCGGAGAGCCAAAAGAATTGAAAATCGGAATAAGTTCGAAAACGCCCGAAAAAAAATCAAAAACGAAGATATTCGCCGGGTTGCGGCATTGGGTGTCAAAATAATTCGATGAACCGGAACGGGGGGAAACGAGACGTTCGCCGGGGGACATTCAAACCCTCATCGCCGGGAAAGAATGACGCGGTTCGGACAAACGCCCCGACTCCCGTCCTCTCCGGCGCCGTCGTCGGGCCGGGCATTGAAAACTTCGATTGCGGCGCTTTTATTTTCGTTTTCCGCGCGGTCCCCTCCGTCGCGGCCTCCCCGGAAGCGCTCCGGCCCGAACGTTTGAAACGTCGCGTCGAAAAACCCCGACTCCCGGGACCCGATCGGGGACCCGGCCTTTCGGGGCTTTCCGGACGGCGGCCGCGGCGGGAAAAAACGTCCGACCGGTCGCTTCCGCCAGACGCGCGGGCGAAACGGGACGCGGGTCCGGGGGGAAAAATCAAAAAACCAAGCCCGTCGCGGCTCGGATTCGCGACCCGCGAGGCAAACTCCCCGCGACGCGACGGACGCGCGGATGTCACAGGCTCAATTTCCCGACTCTAGTCCTTTTTCCCGCGATTATCAAGAATTCGAAACCCGGGGCGGAGGGCGTCCGGCGGAAAGGCCGTCATAAGCCGGTTTCCATTGCGAACGCGTTCATTCTCACACAGTTCACGCGAAAAAACAATCGCGGCGAATAATTTCGCTCCCGGGAGGCACACAACATTTGGTGGTCTAAATCCCTCGACCCGCGACGGCTCCGCCCGGAAATTTTAAGCTTGCCCGTCGCGGACCCGCTCTCGCCGTTCCGGGGGGCGTCCGGGGTCCCGCCGGGGTCCGCCGCGCCCCCCGCGGGGCCCCCCGAAGTTTCTTTCCGCCCCCCCGGAAAAGGTTTCGGATCCCGCGCGGCCGGGGTCGCGCCCCGAAACGGCCGACGCTTCCGCCGAATCCGGTCGTTCGCGGCCCCGAACATTTTTCGCGTCTCAAATCGGAAACGTTCGCGAACGGGAGCCGTTTTTCGCCGGACGGCTTCGGGTTTTCGAACGATCCCGCCCCGTTTTCGCCGTTTTCGCCTTGAGAACGGGAGCTTTTTGGGCTATAGTGTCTTTTTTGAGTCCGCGCGCGGCATTTTTTTGACCTTTGTCAAAGAAACCGGCCGCGCCGCGCCGCCTTGTCGAAAATCGCGGTTCGCGCGGAGACGAACGCGCCCGAACCGTCCCCCCGTACCCCGTCCCCCGTTCCCCCGACCCTCCCCCGCCGGGGGAACGGGCGCGAGCTTTGGAGTCACGATGTCCAATTGCCCAACCGACATAGTAGAACTTTTCAAAAAGAGGACCCGGTCGCCCTTGAGGCCCCGCTCCAGCGACCTCATCAAAGTCATCTTTCCGGATTTCCGCAGGTCCTCGCCCCATTCCGAAGCCTTGATTTTGGGCGAGGCCGAAAAATGGGGGCGGAACATTTTCGCGATCGCCCAGCAGAAGCCCAAACCGGAAAACCTCCGCACGAAAGAGGACCTCGCGAAACTGAACCACGGAATGCTCACCGCGGAAGACCATTCCCACGTCCAAAGATTTTTGAAAAAAGCGAACATCAAGCGCCTCCTCGGGGAACCCGTCTCCATCGTCACGTTGATTGACACCTACGGCGCCGACATATCCATGGAATCCGCGAAGGAATTCCAGGCCTTCTTCATAGCCCACCTCATCAGGGACTTCCTCACCATCCCCATCCCCACGGTCTCGGTCATCATCGGGGAAGGCGGGAGCGGGGGGGCCCTGGCCATCCAGATGACCGACAGGAGGGCTCAGTTCGACGACGCCCTGTACGCGACGGCCCCGCCCGAGAGCCTCGCCGCCATAATTTTCCGGGACCACACCAAGGTCAAGGAGGCCCTCCTCATCTCCAAACCCACCGCCAGGGAGCTTTTCGAGCTGGGCATCGTGGACCAGGTCCTCCCCTGCCCCAAGTCGGTCATGGACGCGGCGGGCTACGCCCAGGCCCTGGAGGCCTACCTCGAGAAAGCGGTGAAGGATCTGGCCAAAAGAAAGATAGAGGCCTTAATCCGGGTCAGGCGCTCGAGGGCCAAGACCTTCGGGGTGTACGTGGAGGAAACCGCCAAAAAGAGCCGCCGCTGGGCCTCCTTCTTCAGGCTCATTCCCATCAAGAAGAAGGACCACAAGGCCCCCCCGGACCTCAAGACCTTCAGGAGCGAGGAGATCCATCAGGAGTACCAGCAGGGCGAGTCCTGGGGCAACTTCAGGGACCCCGCCACCGGGGCCGGGGAGTTCGTGAAGTGCGGGGACATGAGCCTCAAGGAGGGCTCCCCGGAGCGGGGCTGCGGGGAAATCATCCCCCTGGACGACTTCATGTCCAACCACTACGTCTGCCCCAAGTGCGGCCACACCCGCATAATGGGCGCCATGGGCTGGATCGGCTGCCTCGCCGACCAGGACAGCTTCAAGGAGATGAACCGGGAACTCACCGTCCACAACCTCCTCCATCAGAGCCTTTTGACCCGGGAATACTTGGCCTTCATAAAGAAACAGGCCCAGAGGAGCCCCTTTCACGAGGCCCTGGTGACCGGGGAAGCGACCATTTTCGGGCATCCGGTGGCCCTCGCGGTCTGCGAGTTCCACTTCGCCGGGGGCACCATGGGGGTGGTCTTCGGGGAGAAGTTCTTCCGGGTGGCGGAATACGCCATCTCCAAAAACCTCCCCCTCATAAGCCTCTGCTGTTCCGGCGGGGCGAGGGTCCTCGAGGGCACCCCGGCCCTCATGCAGATGGTCAAGACCGTGAACTCCGTCACCCGCCTGAAGAGGGCGGGCCTTCCCTTCATCTCGGTCCTGGGGGACCCCTCCACCGGGGGGGCCATAGCCAGCTACGCCGCCCTGGGCGACGTGATCATCGCCGAGCCCCAGGCCCTCGTGATCTTCACGGGCCCGAGGGTGATGGAGGCGAGGGGTTTTCCCGTGAACGAGGAGGACATCCGCGCGGAGGCCCTCTGCCGCAACTCCTCCCACATTTACGACGACCTGGACTTCTTCGGGAGCATCCGGGGCATCCACGAGGTGGCCGAGCGCAAGGACCTCAAACGCTCCATTTTCAAATATCTCGAATACTACAAAAACTGCCAGCCGGTCCACGGAAGGTATTGGTCCGAGGATTGAAATCCCCCCCGAATCGCCCGACAATCCCACGCCCCCGCGGGTTTCCGCGGGGGCGTTTCCGTCTTTTCCCGCCCGCTTTTTTCCTCCCGCGCGTCTTACGCAAAACGGACGCGAAACGCTCTTGATTAACGCGAAAGCGCCCGAAAACGCGCCCGATCCGCGCGGCCCCCGTTCATCTGTGCTATCATGTCCCGGGCGTTTCGTTTCGTTTCGTTCGCGTCTTCTCCCGAAAAAAAATTCGCGGGGTCGCGACCGCGGATCCCGTTCGGGGGGAGGACGCCCCCCCAAGAAAAAAATTTAAGGATCGGAGAGCATGGCAAGGGAGATCATAACGGCGGAAAGGGAAGAACGGGAAAAATTCCAAGAATCGGTCCTGAGGCCCAGGAATTTGAATGAATTCGTGGGGCAGACGGAGGTCAAGCGGCAGCTGGACATTTTCATCAGGGCCGCGAAGGTGAGGGCCGACACCCTGGACCACACGATCTTCCACGGGCACCCCGGCCTGGGGAAGACCACCCTGGCCTACATTTTGAGCGAGGAGATGGGCACCAACATCAAGTGCACCTCCGGGCCCGTCATCGAAAGACCCGTGGACCTCGCGGCCCTTCTCTCCAACCTCAACCCGGGGGACATCCTCTTCATCGACGAGATCCATCGTTTGAGCCCCGTCGTGGAGGAGATCCTCTACCCCGCCATGGAGGACTTCAAGCTGGACATCATGGTCGGGCAGGGACCCGGGGCGAGGGCGGTGCGCCTGGAGCTCCCCCGCTTCACCCTCGTGGGCGCCACCACCAGGGTGGGGCTCCTGACCCCCCCGTTGAGGGATCGTTTCGGAATCCAGCTGCGCCTGGACTTCTACAAACCCGAGGACCTGGCCCTCATGGTGAAAAGGGTCGCGGCGCGCCTGAACACCGACCTGACCGAGGACGGCGCGGTCGAGATCGCGAGAAGGAGCCGCGGAACCCCGAGGATTGCCGGAAGGCTCCTCAAGAGGGTCAGGGACTACGCCGACGTCAAAAACAAGGGACGGATAGACGAAAAAACCGCCGCGGGCGCCCTGACCGTCCTCGGCATCGACGGGGCGGGTCTGGACCGGCTGGACCACCGCGTCCTCTCGACAATCTGCCAAAAATACCGGGGGGGCCCCGTGGGTCTGGAAGCCCTGGCCGCGACCATCGCGGAGGAGGCGGAAACCATCGCGGAGGTCTGCGAACCCTACCTGATCCAGGAAGGTTACGTCCTGAGGACCGCCCGGGGAAGGATGACCACGCCCAAGGCCTTCGCCCACATGGGAATCGAACTCCCCTGAACCCCGATGACGCCGGGGGGCCTTTCCGAAGACGTCACCCCCGGCGTTTTTTTTCGGGTTTTTCCGATTTTTTCCGGTTTTTCGGGGGTTTTTCCCCTTTTTTTCTTTTTCCCCTTCCCCGTCCCCCCGCGCCTCTTTCCCCCCCT
>JAITKT010000050.1 GCA_031278225.1 Deltaproteobacteria bacterium | reverse complement strand
GTCCCAAACCGACGAGCGTCAGTTCCCCCATGGAAAATTCGTCGGGGAGATAATACTTGGAAAGCGCCCCCGTAATCGCGGCCAACGCGCATCCCCCGAGAAGTCCCGAGATGGTCTTGTTGGGGCTGATCTTGGGACAGAGTTTGGGACCCTTCAGGCGGCTCCCCGCGTAGATGGCCCCGGTGTCGGCGAGGCTGGTCGCGAGAATGACGAAAAAGAGAAAGTTCGCCCCGCGGTCGAAAGTTTTTATGAGAAGGGCGAAGGAAAGGAAGAAAGAGAGATACAGATGCCCGAAACCGTAACGGGCGATGAGGTTCAAGGCAATCTTGTCCTCCCCGTTCAGGATCCACATCAGATAAAAGCCGCCGAGGACGAGGGCGAACACCAGGCCCGCGGCCTGCCCCTCGGGTCCCGCGAAGGTGGTCCCGACGGAGACGGCCGCCCAGCCGAGCAAGGAGATCAGAAAAAGCCCCGTGCGGTTTCTCCCGAGCAGGTTCGCGGAATATTCCCACCAGGCGAAAGCCCCGACGAGGAAGACAAGGACCAGGACGAAGAGCTTGTTTTCCGCGAAAATGGCTATCAACGTGGGAATGGCGAGCGCGAGGGCAATCAGCCAGCGCCCCGGCTCACCTTTTCTGATTTTTTCCGGAAGCATGATTCAACCCCGTTCCTCGCGTCTTGTCATGAAAAAAACCGCCGCCCGGATCGTCCGCCCGGGATGGTCCGTCGCCCGGCCGCCCGGGTTCGTTCGCCCGGATTCGTCCGTCGGGGTTCCCGGGCTTCCCGGACCCTCAACTCTGTCTCTTCAGGGTCACGGCCCAGGAATAGACCTTTTTGTCCTGGATGAAGCTGAAGCCCCTGCTCAGGTATTCGTCCGGGGACTTGGAAAACAGCACCTCCTGGCCCCAAAACCTGTTGCTTCGGGATTGCCAGGGCATGAGGACGCACTCCTCCACGAAGACGAAGAGCCCGAACACGGGTTCCGGGCCCCCGGAGAGCATTTTCCAGTCCGTGAAGGACACGCCTTCCGGAAGGGGCTTCACTTCGTAACGGGTGTTGAAGTCCCTTCTGTCCTGGCCGGAGATCTTCATCTGACTGTCGATGGTCCAAAGGTCCGGGGCGTGCTCCACCAGAAGTTCCCCTCTTTGGACGTGCGGTTGGTCGGCGTCGTCGTAATAGATCCCGTCGGCCGCCCACAGGCCCGGTTCGATTAAATAGGTGTGTTGTCTGGACATGGATCCTCGTTCGTTTTTTTCGGGAATGAGCCGCGACGTTTGATCGCGCGGAGAAAACGTCGAAAAAGAGGCGGTCTCGGGGGAAAACCGAAAAACCCTCGGGGGGGAAAGGGAAAGAAGGGCGGGGCGGGGGGGGGAGCGTCAGGCCGGGAGCTTCAGGCCAGGAGCTTCACGAGCCTTCCGACGCGCAAGATCGCCTGCCTGAAACGGGTGGGACTAATGATTCCGTCGACCAGGGCCTCCTCGATTTTCAGGCTCGCCTCCTCGACGTTCTCTTCCCGCCTGCAGACGAGGACGAGGTCGTGTCCGCTTTGGACGGCTTTCACCGCGGCGTCGCCGGGGCCTTCGATGCCTTCGACGTGGTTCAAGGCTCCCATCTCGAGGTCGTCGGTCAGGATGGGACCCTTGAATTCGAAATCGTTTTTCAACGCCCCCGCGATCTTTTCCGAAAAGGTGGCGGGCCGGTCGGGGTCCGCGTCGACGAAGAGGGCGTGGGTGGTCATGACGGCCTGGAGACCCCTTTGGATCAGGGTCCGGAAGGGCATCCCGTCCTTCTCGAGGAGATCGGAAAGAGGTTTGTCCACGACGGGAAGAACCTCGTGGGGATCTTCCCGGGCCGAACCCAGCCCCGGGAAATGTTTGGCGCAGTTCAGAAGGCCCGCCTGCCTGTGACCTTCCCAAAAGGCCAGGGCCACCCTCGAGGCCTCCTTCGGGTCCCTTCCGAAACTCCTCTTCTCCATGAAGTCGCCCGCGCCGGCGAGGTCCGCGACGGGGGCGAGATTGAAGTTGAAGCCCAGGTCTTTCAGGACCAGGGCGATGTCCCTGGAAACCTTTTCCACCTTGGCGAGACCCGACATGCGGGCCATGTAGGTGAGTTCCCCGTGGGAGGGGATGAGGGTCTCGTCCAGGGGAAGCCGGTTCACGACGCCGCCCTCGTGGTCAAGGGCCATGAGAATGTTTCTGCGCAGAATCTTTCGGGCGGCCCGGTGAATTTCCCGGATGTCCTTTTTGAGGGCTTCGTAAGATCCGGGAAAATTGCGCCTGAAAAACACGAGTCCGGTCGGCCTGTATTTTTCGAGGAGGGATATGGGTTCCGAGGGGTCGTTTCCCTCCCACCCGACCATGAGAAGGCGGCCCGAATCTTCCGTCGTGACGATGTGATCCGCCATTCCGCGCGGCGCCATAAAACCTCCGGGTTCAAAACAAAAGACCGTTTCGGGCGTTATTTTACCGTTTTTTCCTCAAAAAGGCCAGCCGCCCCGGGCTCCCCGGCAGCCCCGAAAGACCCCGCGCCAAGAAAGGAGCCCGGGCTCTCCTTTCGGGGAAATTTCGCGGGCCGGGACTCCGGGTTTTCAAAAAAGAAAACAGCGCCCTCCCCTCGGTTTTTCGATTTTTCCGCCGAATTTCGGGATGCCCGCGGGCTTTTCCGCCCGCGACCCCGAATGCTTTGGTCCTGCCGCGCTTTCGCGTTTTCCCGGCGGGAAATGCCGGGATGGAAGCGCGGGTCCGCGCCGTCCCTTTTCCCGGACGAAACTCCCCCTTTTCCGGGGGGAATCACCGGACCCTTTTCCCGGGCCCGACGAGCCCGTTTCCGAAAGGGGCCCCGGACCCCGAATTTCCGAAGGGAAACCCGTGCCCCCCGGAACTTTTTTCAAACTTTGGGGCAGGCCTCGCAGCGCCCGCAGGACAGAGCCCCGGGGCAAGCCGGGGAAAAAATCCCCGCGGCCCCGTTTTCCTTTTCCCTTTCGAGCCAATCGACTCCGGTCGGGGGGGCCACGATCCTCCAGGGTCTCAGGGCCCGCCAGGAAGAGGTCTCTTCCTCCCTTCCCTCATGATTCCAGGCCTTCAGGGACGCCTTGGCCTTGCCGTCGTTTTTCAAGAGTTCCCTCAAAAAGGAGGCCCCGTTGGGACCGGACCTTCCGAGGACGTCCTGGACCAGGGAAAACCACGGGGAGTCCAGCCTGAGCTCCACCCCTTTCGCGCGTTTCATGAGCGTTTTCAAAAGTTCCCCCCTTCTCGCGAGTTCCCGGAAAGAGAGCGACGGAACGTCCTCGAAGGGGGTGTGGGGTTTGGGGGTGAAGTTCGCGACGCTCGCGCTTATCAAGGGAGCCCTGCTCTTCCCGAAACTGGCCTTTCTTATCTTTTCCGCGAGTTCCGCGATGCCCCGGACGTCCTCGTCGGTTTCTCCGGGAAGCCCGAGCATGAAATAGAGTTTCAGCTTTCTCAAGGACACCCGGCTCAAAAGTTTCACCGCGGAGAGGATCTCCTCCTCGGTGATGTCCTTGTTCATGGTCCTTCTGATTCTTTCCGTTCCCCCCTCGGGAGCCACGGCGAGTCCCGCGAGTTTTCCCTCGGAAAAGAGACGGGCCGTCTCCTCCGTCAGGGCCGAGAGCCTCAGGGAAGAGAAGGATATCTTTCTCTTCTTTTCCAGGATCCGGGAAACGACGTAATTCAAATCGGGATGGTCCGCGACCGCGGGACTCACGAGCCCGACCGGCGCGTCGTCGGGGAAAGGATTCAATCCGTCCCAGGGGTTGGGGGCGTCAATGGCCTTCAAAATCCGGGGTCCGTCCCAAAATCTGTGGGGCCTGTAGAGACTTCCCGCGAGACAGAAGCGGCAGCCGTAGGGACAACCCCGGCTTATTTCGATTAACCTCGTCCCGGAAAACTCGGCGTCTTTCGCGAAAATCGGGGAGTTCGGAGGATGTTCGAAAGATTCGGAACAAATCCCCGCGTCTCCCTTTTTGAAGGACAACCTCGGGGGAACGACGGGTTTGAAACGGGCGAGCGCCCGCGCGAAAGAATCGAATCCCGCCTCCTCGTCGAAAAGTTCGGGACACAGGGAGGGAGCCAGGGCTCCCGGAACGTTCGCGGCCAAAACCGAAATCTTTTCGGTCTTTCTCAAGCGTCCGAATTCCCGGTCCCCGTGAAGGTCGAGAATGACCGGCCAGGAAAGTTCCCCTTCCCCGGTGAGAATGAGATCCGCGAAGGGAGCCAGGGGAAAGGGATTGGACCAAACGCCTATCCCCCCCGCGACGACCGGGGCCGGGAAAATCCTTTCGTCCCTGTCCTTCGCCTCGACGGGCACGCGGCCCGCCTTCAAAATCCTCAAAAACAAATGGTAATCGTTTTCAAAAGAAAGGGATCCCGCGATGAGCCCGAAATCGCCCAAGGGTCTTCCGCGTTCGCGGGAAAGGGCTCTTTCTTCGCCTTGAGGCAAAAAAAACCTTTCGCAGAGCCCCCCGGGATCCGAGTTGATGAGCGAGTAAACCGAAAGAAAGCCTAAGGAAGACATCCCCGCGGAGTAGGTCCCCGGCCAAATCAGGGCCACGGACAAACGTCCCCCCGGGTCTTTGCGGGCGGCCCCCCTTTCGGAGTCCCGGGTCTCGCGGGGAATTCTTCTCACCGCGGCGAGACCCCCGGAACGCGCGCGACCCGAGAGGGGCTCGCGGCCCGGGATTTTTTCCCGTTTTCGCCTTTCATTTTCGGATGAGCGTTTCTCCCCCTTTTTCCCCGTCCGCGGACATTGTCCCCGAGGTCCCCTTACGTCCGGGATGACCCCGGGACGGGATGCCCCCCGGCGGGATGCCCCCGCGGCGGCCCCCGCGTTCCCGACACCCGCGAGCTTAGCCCATTTCGGCGGATTTCGCAACTCTTTGATTTTTTGAGGTTTTTCCCGTTGAACGCTTTCCTCGGTTTTGGAGGGCGGCGTTCGAAAAAAAGAAAGGGGGAAAGCGTTCCCGAGGCCGCCCGGGCGTCCCGGGGTAAAACCACCCGGCGGGAACGGGGTTCGCCCGGGTCAAAAAAAAAGCGCCATGGGCGCGTCGTTCTTTGTTTTGACGTTTTGAAAGCCAAGGGGGGTTTTCAGCGAAAAACCCCCGAAAAGCGTTCT
>JAITKT010000412.1 GCA_031278225.1 Deltaproteobacteria bacterium | reverse complement strand
ATCCTGGTTCTGAGTCTCCGGACCATCCCGCACCAGTTGCCTGAAATCCACCCTGTCCTCGGCGGTGTAATAGAAGATGGTCTTGTAGTTGTCGAAGGTCTTCTCGACCGTCACGAGTTTCATGACGAGACCGAGTTTTTTCACGCAGGCCTGACAGAATTCGAAGTTTTCCCTCTCCTCCACCTCGTTTTCGGCCTGTTTCGCGAGGTCGTCGTTGGTGGCCACCCTCAGGAGACGGCGGTCGGAGGGAAGAAAGATCTTTCTCTTCGTTTGATCCGCGGGCCAGATGACGGGTTTGGAGGTGACGAGGCCGAGCCTCGTGACGTCGTCGTTTTGAACGATGACCCACACCCCCATGTCCACGTCCAAGTCCCGGCAGTCGTAGGTCTGAATCTGCCCGCCGTAACGCAGGCGCGCGGTGACCGTGCGGCGACAGGGAAAGTCGTTGAGCTTCGTCGAATGGCTCTTGACTATCCTGTGTCCCCCCCTGACTCCGTCGGAATCGCGACTTTTGGGGGAGGAAACCTTAAAGCCCGACGATTCCTTGTCCTTGTCGTTGTCGAAAGTCATCGGGGCTCGCGTCCTCCCGTCGCGAAACGCCTTTGTCCGGCGCTCCGCCGCCAAAAATCGAAATTACCCGGGGCGTTTTTCGTCTTCTTCCGTCTTTTTCGAAGGGCGCCAAGGAATCCTCCCCTGGGGGTTTTCCCGTCAGCCGCGATTGTCGCCGCCGTCAAAAACAATGAACTTTCACGCGTTTGAGTTTAGGGAAAAAACTTTTCTTTGTCAAGCCGCGGGGCGATTTCACCCCGCGAAACGCGAACGCGTTGGTCAAAAAACAAAAAAGAACCTTTCGGGCGAAAAAATTTTCGGGGCGCTGGGAGAGTGGGGGGACGTCGGAAGCCACCGGGAAACCCGCGAATCCGGCCCTCGCGAGGGAAAATTCCCCGCGAACGGCGCGGATCCGCGTCAAAAAAAAAAAAAAAAAACTAAGAATTTCGAGGGGCTTTTCGCGGACCCCCCGGTCAGTCGAGAACGGAGAGCCAAAAATTTCTGAAGACGAGGTCGGCGTTTATGTAACGGGAAACGCTGTCGCTCAGGCGGGAGACGGCTTTGTCCCAATCGTTCAGGCGTTTCGGGGAAACGCTTCGGGAAAATCGTATTTGGACCTCGGAGGGCGCGGGGCCTTCGATGAATCTCCGAAGGTCGTTTTCCCCGCCGTCCGGAGCGAAATTTTTCGGGCCCAGGGAAGCGATGACCGCGGCGTCCCTGAACCACAATCTGAGGGACGCGCAAAAAAGATCCAAAAACTCGTTGGCCCTGACGTAATCCGGATCGTCCTTGACGGCCTTGAGTTTTTCGAGTTCCTCGGCGAAAGCGGCCGAGAGCTTCATGGCGGCCGTCAAGCGGGGAAGACCCCGCTGTTTCTTGAAGACGTTTTCAATCCTCGTCCACACGAACCAGGCCATGTCCTCGTCCATTCCGAGAGCCGCGCCCAAAGCTCCGCCGGAAAGCCCCGCCGCGAGCTCGGCCTTGTCGCCCTCGAGGTCCTTTTCGTACTTCAGGGCCTTCAATATCTCTTCCCGGGAGAGGGGGGGTATTCTCATGGAGAGGCAGCGGGACACCAGGGTGGTCATGACGTTTCCGGCGGAGTTGGCGGTGAGCACGAGAAGGGTGTCGGGGGTGGGTTCCTCGAGGGTCTTCAGCAAAGCCCCGCCGCTTTCTTCCGAGAAACGCTCCGCTCCCCTCACTATCGCCACCTTGGTCTTGCCTTCGTAGGGTTTGAAGGCCAGATACTCCCTCAAATTTCTGATGTCGTCTATGGGTATCCTGGCGGCCTTGCCCTTGGGGAAGACGAGGCTCAGGTCGGGATGGGTGAGGTTGCGGGTCTTCGCGCAACTCACGCAGATCCCGCAGGGGGATCCGTCCGGGAAGGGGGAGAGGCAGTTGACGGCCTTGGCCAGATCCAGGGCCATGGTGAACTTTCCCCCTCCCGCGGGTCCGGTGAAGAGCAACGCGTGGGGAAGCCGTCCCCTCGCCATCATGGCGGAGAGCGTCTTTTTGGGGAGCTCGGCTCCCGTGAGGGTCCAGGGCATCAAAACAACCCGTTCGGATCCCGATCCGGGGGAGACCCGTTCTTTTTGGACCCCTTCCCCTCTTTCCCGTCGGGTTTGTCGCCGGCGTCGCGGGCGGGCGCGGGCTCCCCGTCGTCGGGCTCGAAATCCGGAAACAAGTCGTCGTCGGGGAAAAAATCGTCCGGGATTTCCTTTTCCCGCTCGTACTCCGGAAGAAAGTCGCGGAGGTCGCGGGTGGAAGGCGGATCGTCGAAGTCGGGAAAATCGTCTTCCGGAAAATCGTCGGAAGAGATCGTCGGCGGCTTTTTCGCCTTCGGGGACGCGGCGGCGGGAGGCGCGACCGGGACCGGGCGGGGCGCCGCGGGGGCGGAAAAACCTCTTCCCGGGGAGGAAACGGTCTCGGGCGGCTTTTTGTCCTTCGGGGGAAGGCCCGGGGCGGCGACGGGAGGCGCGGAAGGCGCGGGGGCCGCTGAACGCGCGGAAGGCGCGGCGGGAACCGGGCGGGGGCCCGCGGCCCCGGAAAAAGCGGGAGCGGCGGCTTTTACGCCGGCGGGCGCGTCGAAACGGGGGGTGGTCATGAAGAAAGAGTCTAGGAGCTTGTTCCAGCCGGTCCACGCCTCCCGGTCGGGGCTCTCGGGGGGCTTGGCTTCTTTCGCGATGAAGGTCGCGATGCCCGTCAGTTTCCCGTCCAAGTCGTCCAACGCGTGCAGGACCGCGGCCTCCAGGATTTGGGGGGTGACGGGGGAACCGAACTCCTTCTTCCCGTGGTGACTCAGGATCATGTGCTGAAGCAGGGTAAGCTTCATGGGAGGAAAACCGGGGATACCCCCCGCGATTTCGGTGACGAAGATGGTCCCGATGCTCACGTGGCCCAGGAGACGTCCGGGGGTCGTGATGTCCGTGACCATCTCGTCGTTGAACTCCCAGATCTTCCCCATGTCGTGGAGTATGGCCCCGCTCAAAAGAAGCGACCGGTCCAGAAGCGTCCCGTAGTGGGCCGCCGCCTTGTCGGCCAGGGTCGCCACGGACAGGGTGTGCTCCAGAAGCCCCGAGACGGTGGAGTGGTGGAACTGTTTGGCCGCGGGAGCCTCCCAGAAGCGGGCGGCTTTGGGGCTGTCGAGAACGGCCTTCGTTATGGCCCGGTAGTCGGGATCCGCTATCGAACCCGCGAGTTTGACGAGGTCGTCCCGCATGCGGCCGGCGGGCTTGTCGGAAGTCGCCCTGAAGAACCCCTCGTCGTAGTCGCCTTCCGGGACCGGGACGGCGTTCCGTACGTTCATTTGCAGCGCCCCGTTGAAGATTTGGGTCCTTCCCGCGAAAACCCCCACTTTAAAGCCCTTGAGCTTTTCGGCCATGTGTTCGACGTTGTTCCAGATCTTGGCCGACATCGAGCCCGTTTTGTCCGCGAGCTCCAAATTCAGGTAAGGTTCGCCGTTCTTTTTCGTCTTGACGTCCAAACGCTTTATCGCGAAAGGGGCGCTTATTTCCTGACCATCGACGAGATCTTTGACGAACGCGGTTTTGTTGACTTTCATGATGTGACCGGACGCGCCTCGGGCGTTTCTGAAAAAACAAAAGGGGAATCGGGGGAAATTCGGACGGGGAGCGGGGGGCCGCGGCCCGGAAGAGGGATTTCCGGGGGAGGGCGCCGCGCCGGGAGGCGCGGGCGCGAAAGAAATCTCCGTGGGCGCGCGGATTTCCGATCATGGTAAAGGATTTTCCGGAAGGCCGCAAGAAAGGAAAAAGACCGCGCCGGGGGAGGCGGCGGGTCCGGACGGCTCCGCGACGGCGCCCCCGGGGCACCGAATCCGCGAAAATCGGGGGGGGACCCGGGCGAAAAGCCGCGCGGGTGACGTCATGAAATCACGTGACGGGACACAATCACTTCTTATGAAACATAATGACATCCCATAAGACGCGATGACGCGGGTCGGCACGAAACGACGCGAAACCGAGGGGGGCGACTTCGTCCGGGTCGGGACGGCGTTCCGCCCCCGAAACCGGGGTTTTTGGCGGAAGACGGAAAAAGGCGGCGGAACGCCCGTTTTTTCGGGGCATTCCGCCGCCTTTCGGAAAGAGGCCCCGGCCGTCTCAGGCCATCTCGTCGTAGTTGTCGCCGGGAGGGGGTGGCAAGATGAGCTCACCCTCGTAGGACGATTTGATGCCGTCGGTCACCTCTAGGAGATGATTCATGTCTATCCGGAGGACGTGGACCTGTTGGGAGAGACCCTCGGCGGCCCCGGCGGTTTCCTCCGCGGCGGCGGAGTTGGCCTGAATGACGGCGTCCATCTGGACTATGGTTTCGTGGATGGTGTCGATGTTTTGGGATTGTTCTTCCGAGGAGTTGGACATCTCCGTGAAGAGGCTCGAAGTCCTCGCTATGCGCTCGGAGGTTTCGGAAAGGCGGTTCGCCGTGGCGGTCACGAAGGCGGTGCCCGACTCGATGTTTCTTATCATCTGGAAGATGAGATCCCCCGAGTCCTTGGCGGCCTCGGCGCTCCTTATGGCGAGGTTGCGGACCTCCTCGGCGACTATCGCGAAGCCGGCCCCCGCCTCCCCGGCCCTGGAGGCCTCCACCGCGGCGTTGAGGGCCAAGAGGTTGGTTTGGAAGGCTATGCCGTTTATGGTCTTCAGGATCTTCTCGATCTTTCCCCCGGACTGGGCGATCTCGTTCATGGCGGCGCTCGCGGCCTGCATGGAGTCCTCGGCCTCCCTGACCTCCTTCGTGGTCTCGGTCATGACCTCGTCGGCGGCCTTGGCGGTGGTGTTGTTGTTTTTTATCTTGTTGGAGAGGTCCTCCAGGCTGGACCTCGTCTCGTGAACCGCCACCGCGTGCTCCGAGGCCCCCTGGGCGAGGGCGTCCGAAGCCGTGGCCAACTGACCCGTGGCCGTCTCAATCTGGGCCGAAATGTCCCCGAGCTCGTGGGAGACCCGTTTCAAGGAGGAGTTGAGTTTGGAGGTGAAAATCGAGGCGAGGGTTATCCCCACGCCCAGACCCAGGATGATGACTACGTACAGGATCTTCAGGGCGTGGGAAGTCGTGGTCACGGCTTCATCTTTCACCTCGTTCAAACGGTTCTGTCCGTTTTGGATCAAAAACGCTATGTCTTCCGTGATCTTCTCCAAAACCGGGAAGCAGACTTCGGTCGTGATCCTTATGGCCTCCTGGTTGGAGTCGTGGGCCGTCATGGAGGTGATCCTGTCGAAAATCTGGGTGCCCCCGCCCCGGAGGGGTTTGACGTTGTCCCAATAGTATTGGCTCAAGACCCGGTTGGAGGGCACGACGAAGTTGTCCGGGAGCTGGAAGGCGGTCTTGGTCCAGGTCGCGGTCCCGTCGTCGTTTATCTTGACTTTGCCCTTGGTGGCCTCGGCGAATCCCGCGTTGAAAACCTCGTACTCCTCGTCCGAGATCATCGGGTTCAACATGAGCTTTTCCAGGATGTTCAGGGAAGCGGAATAGCTCCTCAAATCCTCCGCCCCCTTGCGTATGAAGGCCTGCCTGTCTTTGTCGTCCGTGGCCAGAATCGCCATCTTCTCGTGAAGCTGGAGGGATTTGCTGGCCTCGAGGCAGCGGTAGGCCTGAATCATGATGTCCTTGTTGAGATAGTGGTCTTTTTCCTGCGCCAGTTCGATTATGCGATACAGAACCGGTTCGTAGCTCATCCAATAGGTGTAGGAAGGTCCGATCGAGAGGGTTCTCGTCTTGTAGCCCGAGTTTTCGATGCTTTCCCCGATGGCGGTATCCATGTTGGTGCTGTAAAGGGACCAGCCGTCGATGAGGTCCGCCCACTTCCCCTCCTCTTCGGGGAGCGGGACGTACTCGTTCAGGACGGGATTTATCTTGAATCTCGACAGGTCCTCGATCTGTTGCCGGATTTGTTCCTTGCGCGCCGCGTCGGTCGTGAGCATCATGGCCCGCAGGTTGGCCGCCACCTCCTCTATGTCGAAAGCGAGGTTTTGCATCAAGGCGTAATGTTCGGCCGATTCGGTGCTGTGCCGCAAAGCCTCGGATTGAAGCTTGATGGCGACCACACCGGCCGATCCTATGAGGAGGGACACCAAAACGAAGAGAACGACCAAAACCGTGATTTTAAGTTTGAATGACACTTCACGCCCTTTGACAGAACGCCGGCGCGACGCCGGTTCTCGGAAAAAAATCGAAAGGATTACGGAAGGCGGGTGACCGCGGGGTCCCGAAAATCAAAGAAGGGAAAAAACCGGGGGTGGCGACGGGGAGCGCCGGCTCCGGGCGTTTTGGCGACCCCCGCGAAAAGGCGCGCGGGGCCGACGCGCGTCGCGGATCCGGTTTTCGGGGTTTCGGGTCAAAGGAAAGCCAAACCGCGGCGCGGTGATTCGCGCGGCGCGTTTCCGAGCCGCGGCGCGGGGGATCGCCCGCGGCCGCGGGACGGGCGCGAACGAAAAAAAGAGCCTTTCGGGGCTTTTTTACATCGTAAAATTATAGCAAAGCGAATGTCGCCATGCAAGTGAAATGTGCGGGCCGGAAACAAACGGCGTTTCGCCCGAAAAAAAACGCGGGCGGGCCTTCGCGCGAGGCCCCGGGGCTTCGGGGAGGCCCCCGCCGAACGGGAAAAATCATTTGAAAAAGCCCTTCGGGCGTTTTCGGGCAATAAAACGGTCGTTCGCCCGAGCCGCGAAGGGGAAAAACGCCTCCCCGGCAACGCTTTTCCGGCGCGAAACGTTAAAATTCACGATAATTTAACATATATTAATGTATTATCACATATGTTTGGTCGCGGGACGTTTTTCCGAAGCCCCGGTGTCGGCGCGAAACGCGAAAGGCGGGGCGGGACGGGGGAAGATCGGGCGAAACGAAGGGGATGACGGGGATAACGGAAAGAAAAACCGGAAATGACCGGGCGGAGGGGGAGGGAGCGGAAAGAGCCGGGAGGCCCCGGGAAAAGCGCGGGGACGAAACCCCGCGCCGCCGGCGGATTCCGGCGAAAAGGAGAAAATTTTTTCGGGGAATTTTTCGGAAGAGCGTAGCGACGCGCCGCGAACGGCCCGGTCCGAAGACCGCGGCGAACCCGGTTTTCTAAAGTTCGCCCCCGCGTTTTCGGACCCGCGCGGGGGGACTAAAGGTTCTCGTCCTCTTCCGGATGGCGCACCCACTTGAGGAGGGCCTGATAGAGTTCCCGGAGGTTTATGGGTTTGTTCACGTGGTCGTTCATGCCGGCGGCCAAACTCATTTCCCTGTCCCCGGACATGGCGTGCGCGGTCATGGCGACTATGGGGAGGGAAGAGAATCTGGGCATGCTTCTTATCATCTTGGTGGCGGTGAGGCCGTCCATCTCGGGCATCTGGATGTCCATGAGGACGAGGTCGAAGTCCTCTTCCTGGACCATGCGCACGGCTTCCCAGCCGTTTCCGGCGATTTTGACCTCGAAACCGGCGTTGGAGAGGATCCTGCTCGCCACGAGCTGGTTCACCTCGTTGTCCTCCGTCAAAAGAATCTTGGCGCCCCTTATGCCTTTCAGGAGCTCCAGGTCCTCCGACTCGGTCTTTTTCGCGGGTCTCGCCTTCTCCCCGCCCGCGGCCCGGGCCGGGAGTTTGAAGCGGGCCGTGAAACCGAAGGTGGAACCCTTGTTGAACTCGGAACGGCACCAGATCTCTCCCCCCATCATCTCCGCGAGTCTTTTGGAGATGGTGAGGCCCAAACCGGTGCCCCCGTACTTGCGGGTGGTGGAGGTGTCGGCCTGTGTGAAGGCGTTGAAGAGGCCCGCGGCCTGCTCCGGGGTGAGGCCTATCCCGGTGTCGACGACCTCGAAACAGAGAAGGACCGTTCCCCCGACGGGGTCCTCTTCCCGGACGGAAACGTTTATGTCCACTCCACCCTCCGAGGTGAACTTCACGGCGTTGCTCGCGAGGTTGTTCAGGATTTGACCCAGGCGCACCGGGTCCCCCGTGAGTCTCGCGGGGAGGTCCCCGGGAAGGTTGGTTTTGAAGCGGAGACCCTTTTCCCTCGCCCTCTCGCTCAAGAGGACCGAGGTCCCGGTGATGATGTCCCCGAGGTAGAACTCCGTCTGCTCCATCTCGAGCTTTCCGGCCTCGATCTTCGAGAAGTCCAGGATGTCGTTTATGATGCGCAGAAGCGCCTGGGCGGCCGTCTCAATCCTTTGGACGTAGTCGGAGAGGATCTCGGAGAGGTCCATCTGCAGAAGAAGATGGGTGAGGCCTATGATGGCGTTCATGGGGGTTCTTATCTCGTGGCTCATGTTGGCGAGAAACTCGCTCTTGGCCCTCGTCCCCTCCACGGCTATGTCGCGGGCGAGCCTGAGCTCCCGTTCCTGCTCCCGCATGGCCTGATACTCGAGCTCCAGCCTCTTCTTCTCGTCGAAGTCGAAGTGCCCCCCGACCATCCGGAGGGCGTTTCCCCGCTCGTCCCTCTCCACGACCCTACCGAAGTCGTAGGTCCAGACGTAATGCCCGTCCTTGTGGCGCATCCTTATTTCCGCGGCGTACATCTCCTCTTGGGTGTTGTCCGGGGACAGGGCCTTGTCCAGGGCGGCGTTGGTGGCCTCCAGCTCGTCCGGGTGGACGAAGCTCTCCCACTCCTCCAAGGTGCCCTCGATCTCCTCCGTGGCGTAGCCGAGCATCTCCAGATACACGTCGTTGAACTTGATGACGCCCTTCGCGATGTCCCAGTCGTAGGCCCCTATCTTGGCCGCCTTGAAGACCAGCTCCAATTGTTCGTTCTTTTCGGCGAAGGACCTCTCTATGTTCTTCTGGCGGGTGACGTCCAGCATGACCCCCATGAGCCTCAGGGGCTTTCCCCTCTCGTCGTGGGACACCACCCTCCCCCGGTCCTGGGCCCAGATCAGGGAACCGTCCTTGTGGCGCATCCGGAACTCGGCCTGGTAAAAGGGGGTGAGGCCCCGGCAGTGTTCGTCCACGGCCGCGTTGGCCTTGGCCAGGTCCGGCGGGAGAACGGCGTTCTCCCAGGTCTTCACGGTGGGGTCCAGTTCCTCCAGTTGGCAGCCTATGGTCTCGGCCCAGCGCCGGTTGTAGACGACCTCCCCGGTCTGCAGGTTCCAGTCCCAGGTGCCCAGGGAGGCGGCGTCTATGACCGCGTCCAGGCGCTCCTGCTGGAGGGTCAATTCGTCCACCGCCCTTCTCGTCTCCTCCAGCGCCTCGGCCATCTCCTCCCGGGCCTTCACCCTGTCGTGGATGTCCTGGAGAATGCCCATGACCATGAAACGCCCGTTCCCGTCTCCCTTCCCCCCGCTCACGACGCCCGTGATCCCGTACCACCTGTACTCCTTCATCTGCTCGTGGTAGATCCGCGCCTCCATCTCGAAGTCGGTCTCCCCCCCCAGGAGGATCTTTTGAACCTTTTCGAGCAAGAGGGCGTGGTCGGCGGGATAGAGCCAGCTGTCCAGAAACTCCCGGAAGCTCAGGAGGTTCACGGCGCTTCCGAGCATGGTCATCAGGCTGTCGTTTATGGCGACCTCCGCTTTCGTCAAGTCGGGCCCGGTGACGGCCAGGTGCCACAATCCCACGCTTCCCTTGATGAGAAGGGAGTTGAAATCGTCTTCCGAAATGCCCTTGTCGGGCGTTAAGAAATTCAAGGTCAGCATAAAATCCCGTCAAGCCTTTCAAAAAACGCTGGGGGGCGCGCGCGCGGGGCCGGGGCCGTCGTCAAAAAAAATCCCCGAAAACCCCGATTACGAACGCCGCGGCGAGGGACCGACACTTAACAAAATAACATAAAACCGCGAACAAAAGAACATAAAAAGGCCGATTTCGAAAAAATCCCGAAAAAAGTAAAAAACGTGAAATTTTCTAGATAAAATAAAACGGGCGTCCGCGCGAAGGGAAAAACGCCCCCGGAAACCAAAAATTTCGCGCGCCGGACGCCGCCGTTTCGCGCCAATGGCGCAATTCGCCAATGCGGCCAACGTCGAAACCGCGCCGTCGCGACAAACGATCGAACGCGCCCGGCGGGCGTTCGGGGAAACGCGCGAAATCGCCCCGGGGATTTTTCCCGGGCGCCCGCGCGGATGAAATTTCGATTCCGGAGAGAACGCCCGCGAATCCCCCCCGCGAAACGACGGCGCGGAGCGCGACGCGACCGTTTGTCGCGCGTCAATTCGCCCGCGGGCCCGCGAACGTCTTCGCGAACGGGCCCCGAAACGGCCGGGCGAAACGGCGTCCGGGCGAAAAGGCGGATCGCGGGGGACAAAACCCGAGGGGAAGTCGGCGAATCCCCCCCCCGCGTTTTTTCCTTTTTCCCGCTTCGGGGGCGGGGGCGCTTTTCGCGAGGTTTTTTCGGTTTTTTCCGGTTCTTTTCCCCTTTTTTCCCCGCGACGGGTTTTGGGGTGTCAAAGGAGCTCGTTTTTCCATTTTTACCACAAACCCGGCATTTTTTGCGACACGGGTTTTCGCGGCCCCCGCGGACCCGAAAACCTCTTTGATTTTCGGCGATTTCGGGCCCCGGGGAACCCGCGCCGCGGGGGCGTCCCCCGAAATCACGTCCCCGTTTCCCGAAAAGGGCCCGAAAACGGTCAAAAACCGGAAACCCGAAACCCGGCGCCCGAAACGGAGCCCGGGGCCGTTTTCCCTGGGCTCCGGGGCGGCCCGCGCCGCGCCGTCAAACTTCCCAACGCGCGCGTCGCGTGATATATATTTTACTCCGCGGGCGGCGGAACGGGGGGCGAAGGCCCGAAAAACCCCCGAAAAACCGTCGTCTTCCCTTTTTTTTCATATCAAGGGATAATGCTTTCGGCCCCGGGGGCCGTTTTTTTCGGGGGGCGGACAAACGGG
>JAITKT010000410.1 GCA_031278225.1 Deltaproteobacteria bacterium | reverse complement strand
AAGATCCGGTAGCGAAGGTCTTTGGGGAACCGGTGACGCACGGGCCCGTCATCCCGACATTCCGAGCTCTCCCGCGCGACGCCTCCCGTCCGGGCGGTACCGCTCGAAACTCTCGCGCCGCGAACGACGGGAGCCGTCCCCGGCCAAGCGCTTCGAAACGAAACGGGGTTATCCGCCCGAATCGGCGAGAAATCGCCGATTCGGGCGGATAACCCCGTCCAAACCCCCTCCAAACCCGGACCTCTTCCAAACCCCGTCCGAACCCCGTCGGGGAGAGCGGGCGGAAAATCGCGGAAATCCGAGCGGTCGCGCGAGGTGGCCGGCGGCTTTGGCGGCTTAAGCGACTCAATCGGGAAGCCGCGCGGGTTCCCCGCCGGGGGGAAAATCCCCGAAAAACGGTTTTTGGAAACCCCTCCCGGGGCCAAGGCCAATCCCACCCGAACCGGGGAGGAACCGGGGAGATTCGCCGTTCGCGGACCGCGCGAGGGACCCCGATTGACGCGCTCGCCGGGCCCGGGGACATCAACGGCGAAATTGAGCCCGCGAAGGGCGATTCCGTAAATCCCGGGCGCGCGTCCATACGGGACGGAAGGCCGGACAAAAGACCGGGCCAAAACAAAAACCCGAAACCCCGCCCCGCGCGAGCCTTTCCGGCATCGTCGCGGACATTCCGGGCCGAGACGGGAGAAGACCCTCCGCGCCCGAATCCGCGACCTCGGGGAAGCGCCTTGGACATAGAACATCCCGACCACCGACCGCTTTTCCGCCCCCCCGGAACCGGGGAGAAGATTTCGGGACGCGCTCCGCGGCGGCTTGAAACGGGCGATTTCAAGCCCTCGCGGGGCGCCGGAAAGACCTTGACGGGCGCGTCAATCGCTTCGAAAACCGGAAAACCCCTCGCGGTCCGCGGCCGTCTTTCGCGTTTAAAAAGTCGCCAAGAGGGCGGCGCGCTCATTTCCCGCTTTCCCGCCTTTCCTCTTGATTTTTTGGACGACCCGTGGCATAATGCTCTTCCGTGCAAAATACTCTTCCGTCCATCCTCGAGAAACGGCCGAAATGAGGCAATGAAAAGCGAAACCAAATGACGCTCGGACCTTGGGCGCGCGACGGGAAACCGATCGTCGCGTTCCGATTCCCGACCGTGACCCCGAAATCAACGTCGCGTTCGCTTCCGTCGAAATCGGCGGAAAAATCGACAACCGCGAACGGTTGACGACGATGAAATTCGAAAACGCGCCACAAGCGACTAAACGGATGAACAACACATGGACAAAGCAAGCGCGGTGGTAACACCCTTTGGAACTTTCAACAATCGCAGAAACAACATAGTTGCCCATAAAATCAAATGGTCCGGTTCAAAACTGACGTTCTATTTGAATATCAGCAAATCCGGCATAATCCGCACCCAAAAGACCGTTTATAACGACGTGGATTTCAAAGTCAAGTTTCACGGGATATTGTCGTTGTTTCAAGCGAAATACGACACATACGAGGAAATGGACAAAATTTACGTGAAACCGAAAAGCAGCGTGAGCGCGTTTGAGATAATTCACAATTCGAATTACATTAAAAAATTGCCCGCGACAAAAGCCGTCAAGAGGAATATGAAGCATTACCGCCTGAGCACGATTGACGACGTGTTCAACATATTGGCGGAAGGACACGAATTTAAGGTGAGACAGTGAAAACGGCGTGACGCGGGGTAACCGGGAGCGACGGGACCGCGCGCGCTTCGCCGCCGCCGGCCGCTCGACATCCGCTCGGCGGATTGGCATGAAAGAAACTCCAACGTGGATTTCGCGAACTCCCGAATGACACGACGCGAAAACCCCCGAGAGGCTTGGAAACGGGCTTTGAGGGGGTTTTCGCGTTCGCCCGGAAACGGACTCCCGAAAAAACGGTCCCGGAAGGCTTTGTCCGGGCACTCCGGAGCCCGGGACGTCGCGACCGCCCCGCTACTTCGATTGGGACGGCCCGGGGATTGCCCGCCGCCCCCGGGATCCCGGGCGGAAAACCGGAGGGAAGAACATCTCTAATCGTACGGATGGACCGGCGGTTTCGTCCGGGCCAGTTTCGCCCTCAAATTCCCGAGGCTCCCTCTTCTCTCCCCCTCCGGGACGTCTTCGGCGTCAAGGGTGGCGAACGCCCCGTTCAAGAGGTCCCGGGTCTTCGAGTGGTGTTCGTCCAACTCCCGGTAATAACGGAGATAGGACTCCTTCATGGTCTCCGCGTCCTCTTCCGTCTTCGTCTTAAATCCGAGCTCTTCGTTGAGCTCCCGGAAAGTGGGCGGTCTGCCCAGGGAAAGCAGCCAGTCCCGCGTCTCCTCCCAATGCTCGAAGGCTCGGTCCATCAGGTCGTAGACCCCCAAGACGGCCTCGTAAAAGGTCCTGACCTCGGCGAGGTGCGTCACCATGTCCTCCAGGGAGCGGGAAAGGGCTCTTTTGTGCTCCCAACCCTCCCCCCGATAAATCCTGTGGAGTTCTTCCAGCCTGTAATGCAGCGGAACCTCCATCAGGCACGACGCCCTGGAAAGCACCCGTCCCAGACGATCGAAGGGTCGGTCATAGTAAAGAAGATGAGAGATTTCCGTAAAGTAACCCCCGGTCTCGTCGTTTATCGCGTCCACGGTGTTCTGGTGCGGCATGAATCCCCCTTTGACATGAAAAAGGAAAGAAAATAACGGCGCAATCTCCGGATTTGACAGGGACCCGGAAAAAACAAACGGGCCCGGACGACCGGGGCGAAGTCGGGCAATATCGGGCAGAGTCGGGCAATAATGGGCAAAGTCGGGCAAGGTCGGGCGAAATCGGGCGCGCGAGGGCAAAACAAACCCTTACGCGTTCTTCGTCGACGAGAATCGCGAAAAGTTGTTCGGCGGGTTTTTTCGAATTTCGAAAAACCGTCGGAGGCCCGTTCGGGCATGTTTTCAACCGGCAAATGACAAACGGAACCCGCGGGAAAACGCGGTTCGCGTAAGGAGGCGGGGTCGCCTTCGGTT
>JAITKT010000372.1 GCA_031278225.1 Deltaproteobacteria bacterium | reverse complement strand
GGCCGCGAAAAGAAGCGGCCGCGATTTCAATGGGTCTTTCGGCATTTTTCACCTCGCGGGACGCGGGCGGCTCGGTCCGCCTCGCCCCCGTCGGGGAAAAGGTTTCGGGGGGCCCGGGGCCGAAACCCCCCGAAAGCGTTAAGAGGGAGAATGAAAAAACGGGACGTGTTCAGTTCGCGAGGGGATTCGCGGTCGGGAGTCCGGTCGCGACGAGATTTTCCGCCGGTCCCCCGTTCGCGGAAAGGGTGATGTTCAAGGACGCCGCGATCACTTGGGGACTCGCGAACGGGTCCTCGAAACCGATTCCGGAGATGGGGCTCACGCTTTGAATCGGCGCGACGGTCAGGGTGAATTCCCCGGGGTCCGCCAGGAATTTCGCGATGGCGTCCGCGAATCCCTCGTTCACCTCTATTTGGTAATCGTACAGAAGTTTTTCCTTGAAATTCTCCGGGAGTTCGCGGCTCAAAGACTCCCGGAGGGACGCGGGGTCCTCGCCTTCCCTTTCCGCGGCCCTGCGGACGAGGGTGTCGGCGAGGGAGTCGTCCTTGTAATTCACGGAGTACTCTTTCACGCCCAGCCCGGAGACTTGGGGGGAGAAGATGAGCCCCAAGGAAACATTCCTCACGGGGATTTCCGAGAGAAAGTCCGCGAGCTCTTGGTTCATGCCCTCGAGGACCAGGCGTCCCCCGGCGCGGAACAGGTCCTTGACCGTGAAATCGTTCAACGCGAAAGACGTGGTGTTCGCCGCCTCGTCGTAGACGGTCTCCGCGTCGAGCCCGATCTCGAAATCGTTTTTGCCCAAAAATTCGGCCGTTTCGATGATCCCATCCATGTATCTCTTGTCGGATTTCTTGGGAATCGCGATGGTCACGCCCTTGGCCTTGGTTTTCGAGGAAGACAGTTTGAAGGCGGAGATTGGGCCCTCGAGACTCGCTTCGGCGACGCCAAAGGCGAATCCGTCGGAGGCTTTGAGTTCCAATCCCTCGAGGGAAGCCGACGCGAGGTCGTAGGGGTAAGTCAGGAAGGTGTCCCAGGTGGTCGTGTCGAGGAAGACTTCGTCGTCGAAGTCGTTTTCGACGAACTCTTTCACCGCCGCGATTTTTCTTTTCAGGCCCTCGGTGTAATCGAAACCGTTCATGGCGAATTTCGCGAGCGCGAGTTCAATCGATTCGGGGATGTCCGACCCGTCCGTCGAGAGTTTGACCCGGAAATCCGAGATTTCGGATTTTTCGTGGTTTTGGAAGCCCCCGATTCCCTCCGCGACGAAGTTCGCGACCGATAACTCCAGGCGGGTTTTCTCGAAGTCGTCGATGTCGACTTTGAAATCGCGCCCGAAAGAAGCACCGGCCGAGTAACTCATGAGGATGTCCGCGGGATCGCCCGTTTTCCCGAAATCGCCCGCGAAGGAGAGGTCGGTCATCTCCCCGCTTCCGGTGGAGATTGTTCCCTTAACCTTGTCGCGGTCATTGAGGGTTTCGAAGGTGAATTCGCCCCCGGTCCAGGCGACCCGGGAGGCGACGAAGTTCCTCGCGAATCCCCAGGCGCCCGTCGTGGTGTCGGGGAGGGCCGCGGAAAAGCCGGCGTTTTCGAGGACAATCTCGTCCAGGACGGTGTCCCGGTTTATTTTGTCCCCCTCCACCGTCTGTCTCGCTCCGGTCAAAACGATTCTTTCCGCGAGTCTCGCGGGGACGGTCGATTCGTAATCTTCCTTTTCGAGAATCGCTTTCAGGATCGCGGGGTCGGTCACGTTTTCGAAGACGATTTTCGCGACCGTCACGGGTTCGAGGTATTCCTTTTCGTACATTTCCGCGAGAACGGTCCCCGAAAGGTCGGTTTCCGTCCCGTCCGTTTCGTCGAATTCCGCGATTTCCAGGTCCGTCTCCGTGACGGTCGGGTAGCGCAGGGCGGGCATGATCGTCACCCCGTTCAGGGTCATGCGGCCGGGCTCGTATTCGCGTTTCCCGACATTCCAGTTGAGGCTCCCCCCGGCGATTTTGTCCATGATGAGGGTCACGGAGAGGAGAGTGTCCCCTTCCCCGAGAACGGGAGTCGCGGCGGTCGAGTCGGCCGCGGGAGCCGTCTCCCGGGTTTCGTCGTTTTTGCCGCAACCGGGCGCCAGAAACATCAGAATGACCGCGACGGAACCGATGATCGCGAAACCTTTTTTTCTCATGGGGAGCCTCTCGAGCCTCTTCGCGCGACGCTCAACGCGCCAAACGCCAAAAATCAAAAAAACGGGAAAACGGTTTTTCGCTTTTTTTCGTCCGTTTTGGTCTTTTTTCTTCCGTTTTCGTCGGATCCGATCCCGAACGCGGAGGATCGCGCGGACAATCGCGCGACGGATCTCCCGGCCGGGGTTTTTTTCGCGGTCGTCGCGAGACCCGGGACGGGAAAACGGGGCTTTCGGAACGCGTTTCGCGGAATGCGTCTTTCGGAACGCGTTTCGCGGAACGCGTCTTTCGGAACGCGTTTTTCGGAACGCGTTTTGCCCCGCTTGTCCCGCCTCGTTTGTCCCGCATCGTTCGTTTCGCCCGACGGCTTTTTTCGAAACGGACTTTGCCAAAGGGGTTTTTTCCGCGGGGATCCCCCGGGGCCGGTCCGAACGAACGGGTTCCGGGGGAAGCGGAGGGGCGAAGCCCCGGCCTTTCCCCGGTTCAGGGGCCCGTCATCACGTACAGAGGGGCCCTCCCGTTCACGGAAACCGCCAAATTGACATCGGTGAGTATAGCATACTTTATCGAGTCGTAAAATTCGCCGGGGTTCGAAAAGGGGCTTTTTCCGCTCATCCTCATCGCCTTGACCGCGGAGCTCGCGGGAAATCCGGGTTCCGGGGACCAGTGGAAGGCGACGCGGCGGGGTTCCGCGACGAAGAGGGCCGCCTCGCTTTGGATGAGGTCCGCGTTTATGACGTTTTCCCAGGCTTTGTTCGCGAAAAAGGGTTCCAGGGCTTCCAGGATGCCCTCCTTCGCGGGTCTTCCGCGGAAGAGGTTTTCCGAAAGGGCGGGATAGAGTCTCGTCCCCAAGCCTCTGTTCGCGATCGTGAGGTCCCCGTCCCCGAAGGTCGCCCCCATGACGACCAAGAGGAGTTCGTTGGTGTTTCCGGCCCTCGCGGGGGAGAAGTTCCGGGTGCGGAGGTTAAAGGTGACGTCCGCGGAATCGACCAGTTCCAGAACCCCCTGGGAATGGTAGAAAGCGTCAGCTTCCCGGGTTCCCTTGAAGGTGAGGTTCCCCGCGAGCGTCGGGCCGAAAGAGCTCAGGATGACCCGTCCTTTCGGACTTGAGGCGAGATCGGGGTAAAGAGCCTCGAGGTTCGCCCGAAGGTCCTTCAAAACGATCGTTTTTGCCGGGGTTTCCGGGCCCGGAGAGCCCCGGGGGGTGTCCAGAACGAGACTTTTGGCGTACAGGGCCTCGCCCTCGCCGAGGTTCAGGGTGAAGGCAGCGAGGTCCAGACCGTCCATGGAGTTCGCGAGGGCGACGATGGCCGCGGGGGCCGGGAAGTTCCTGGCCGAGGCGACGACGGTCGCGAGATTCACGTTGTCGGCCTTGAAATCCCCCGCGGAAAGAGCGGGTCCCGAGTTGTCCTTGTAATTCAAACCCGAGACGACGACGCCTCCCAAAATCCCCCCGGAGAGGCCGAAGGCCGCGAAGGAATCCACCCCGAAATCTTTGAAATCGGGAAGGGAAACGTAAAAATCGGTGATTTTGAGACGATCGAGAGTCAGGCTCCCGAGATCCCCCGAAGGCCCGAGGCTCAGTCCCCGGAGCTCGAAGGTGTTTAAGCGGAAGTCCTTCGGCCCGTCGGAGGGAGGTCCTTCCAGGGAGACTCCCCTTATCTCCAGGGTCGCGTCCCCGGCCAAAAGGTCAAAGGCGTTTTCGTCCCCGATCCCGAAAAGAAGCTTCAGCATGGACGCCCGTTTGATGTTCGTTCCCTTGACGGATTCGACGAGGAAGGATTTGTCCGGCGCGCCCGCCGGAACCACCGTCAGTCCCCGCACCTCGAAGCCGTCGAAAAAGGGTTTTATTCTTGCCTTTTCGGCCGAGATTTTTCTCACGAAGGCGTCCCCTTCTTCGGACCTGTTGAGCCAAAAGGTCAGGATCAGGGAAGGGAGGAAAACGACGGCGAGCGCCGCGAGAAGGAGAAAACCCAAAAAATAATATTTCGCTTTGCCCCCTTTTTTCGGGGAGCCGCTTGTTTGGCGTTCCATGACGTTTCTCCGCCGCGGGCGTTCGCGGGTCGGGTCGCATCCGAGCGAACGGGAAAAAGGCGCGCGTTTTTTTTCCGGGGGGATTTTCGGGCGGTCGGGGTAAGATTTCCGGGACCGGCCGCGCGCCGAGGATTTCCGAAAGAGCCCGGGCCCTTGGTTTTTTTGAAATTGTACGAAAAAGAACGGCAAAACTCCACCGCCCCCGGGCTTTTCGAAAAGCGCCGCGGCGTCGCGGGCGAAAAACCGGGAAAACCGATTTTTCGGGAAACGCCCGTCGAATCCCGTTTTCCCGACGCGGTCGCGAAGGGACCCCCGGTTTCTTTGCCCGATCGTTTCGCCGGGGTTTCGGTCTTTCTTTTTTTCCCCGGTCGCGGTTGTTTTCCCGAGGGCGCGCGCCTCCGGTCGCGTTTCGGGACTCGCGCCGCCCCCGCGGGTCTTTGGTCTCGCGCGCCGGGGGTCGGGGGGGGATTCGCGGGGGAATTCGAAACGGGTTCGGGG
>JAITKT010000353.1 GCA_031278225.1 Deltaproteobacteria bacterium | reverse complement strand
GCGGGGCGGCGGGAGGGACGAGACGGAACGCGAACGGGGCCTGGGCGGGCCCGGGACGGCGTCGGGAGCGTCAGGGGCGGCCGTCCGACGCAGCCGCGCGTCGCTTTATGTCGCGCGGGAGAGGGGTCATCGAAGGCCGGAAAGAGGCGTCCCCTTTCGGGGAGGCCTCTTTCGGGCGTTTTTTTGGGGGCCGGGCGGGCGGTCGGGATCAGAACATGGCGCCCATGGAGAACTCCCAGCGGCTGTTGGGTTCGCCGGGATAGGGATCCATGGCGCGGCCCCATTCTATGCGGAGGGGGCCCATGGGGGAGAGGTAACGGAGACCGCCGCCGAAGCTCTTCTTGAAGGAGGAGAAGTATCTCTCGTCCTTGGCCCAGACGTTTCCGACGTCGAAGAAGAGAACCCCGAAGAGGCCGCTGGAGGGGATGAGGGGGAAGGAGAACTCGAGGTTCGCGAGGGCCATCTTTTCGCCGCCGATGTTTTCGTTGGTGAGGGGATCCCGGGGGGAGACCTCGTACCAGTCGTAGCCGCGGAGGCTGTTTATGCCGCCTATCATGTATTTTTCGTACATCGGGAGGCCGTCGGTTTTGTTGGCGACCAGGTAACCCAGTTGGAAATGGCCCATGAAGGCGGCTCCCTTCCAGATGGGGAGGGGGATCCATTTGGCCCCCTCGAGCTCGAGGCGGGTGAAGGAGGTCTGGCCGCCGAGGAAGGAGGAGGCGAGGCTCGCGGAGACCCGGGCCGTGCTTCCGGCCGTGGGCTGGAAGAAATGGTTGCGGGTGTCGCGGCGGAGCGTGACGTTCGCGATGCTGTTCCTGGACCTTCCGATCATGCTTTTGAGGTATTCGGAGGAATCGATGGAGACGTCGAAGATGTCGACGTCCTCCCAGGTGTAGGAGCCGGAGAGGTAGAAGCGCTCGAAGACGGGGTAACCCGCCCTTATGGCGCCCCCGAGGGTTTCCTTGGAGTAGTAATCGTAGACGTTGTAGCCCTTGAAGATGTCCACGCCCATCATTAGGGGCTTGTCCCCCACCCAGGGGTCTGTGAAGGAGAAGTCGAAGTAGTTGTAATTGCCGCCCACGTTGGCGTCCAGGGCCACCCTTCTGCCGTAACCGAAGAGGTTGTCCTGGGAGAGGCGGACGGTTCCGAAGAGGGAGGAGTAGTTGCTGTAGCCCGCGCCTATCTGGAAGGCCCCGGTGGGTCTTTCCTTCACCTGGACCTGGAGGTTTATGAGGTCGTTTTGGTTGCGGTTGGAGGGGGAGGGGGAGATGTTCACGTCCTCGAAGAAGGAGGAGCGCATGAGGTTGTTTTGGGAGTCGATGAGTTTGGTCTGGCTCGTCAAATCCCCTTCCGCGACCTCCAGATGCCTCCTTATGACCTTGTCCCTCGTCGTTTCGTTTCCCATGATGGTTATGCGGTCATAGTAGACGAGGTTTCGGGGTTCCACGACGAAACTTATGTCGAGGACGTTGTCCTCCGTCGGCTCCCTGAAATTGGGCATGACCTCGGCGTAGTAGTGCCCGAGGTCCTTGTAGTGGGCGAGGAGCCTGTTCTGGTCGTTCATCATGACTTCCTGGGAGACGAATTTGTCCTCCGGGGTGTCGAGGCGTTTCAGGAGCGCCGGAATGTTGTCGTCGGGGAGGGTGTTTCCCGCGAGCGTGACCTCCCCCACCTTGAACCTCCGCCCCTCCATGATGGGGAATATGACGTCGTAACCGTTCGCGCGTCTGGAGGGAACCACCTCGGGTTCGCCTATCCTGGCCTCGAGGAAGCCCCTGTTTTTGTAGAAGACGAGGAGGAGCTGGGCGTCGTTGTTCAATTTTTCCCGATCCAGCTTGCCCGAGCCCGATATGAAGGAGAAAAGTCCCTTGGAACCGCTGTCGATGACCCTTTTGAGTCTCCAGTGGTTGAAGACCTCGTTTCCCGTGAAGATCACGTTGTCGATGAAGAGTTTTCCGCCCTCGCTTATCCGAAAGAGAAGCGTCGCCTTTCCGTCCGCGGAGGGGACGAGTTCGTGGGTGATTCTCGCCTGGGAATAGCCCTTTTCGGCGTAGAAGCGCTGGAGGTTCGCGACGGCCTGAAGGAGCTTGTCGTCGGAGGAGACGTCCATGATCTTTATCCCCACCACGTCGTTCAGGTCGTCATCGTCGTATTTCTCGTTTCCCTCGTATTGGATCCTTATGATTTGGGGCCTCTCGGTCACGAGAAACCTCACGGACTTGCCCCCGGGGACGTCCGTGGTTTCCACCTCCACCGTTTCGAAGTAGCCGAGGGAGTAGAGCCTCCTTATGTCGGAAGCCACTTTCGCGTCGTTGTAGGTGCCGCCCTGCCTGATCCTCAGGGAATTCAAGAGGGCCGCGCTCTCCTGCATGCTCGACCCCGCGAGGGACACCGACACCACCCTCGCCCCGGTCCCGAAGAGATGGTCGGTGACGAGGATCACGAGTCTTTCGGCGGTTTGGTCGAGGGCCCCGAGTTGGGTGGCCATGACGTCCATTCTTTGGGAGGATTTCGCCGCGGGGGTGAGAGCCACGAGTTGCCCCGCGACCGTGAAGGAGTCCTCGATTTTGGTGAGGGAAGGCGCGAAGAGGTAGTCGGCCCCGAGTTCCCGGGCCTGGACCTGGACCGCGGAACTGATGGCGGAGAGAGATTGCCCGCTCATGGTTATGGGCGTGAAGCCCTGGGAGGAAAAGGACCTCACCGTGACCCCCATGAGACCCTGGGTTATGTTCGCGATGTTTTCCAATTGGGTCCCGGTGACTCCGGTTATGGCGTAAGGGGTTATCGCGACCTTCTGGCCTTCCTGGGCGGAGAGGGGAAAACCTCGCGAGGAAATCAACAGGAACGCGGAAAGGCAAACGAAGGCTTTGATTGTTCTCATCAAAATCTCCCTGAAAACACCCCCCCGCGCGCCGGGCGGCCGGGGAGGAATCGGGCGGAATGAAAATATATGTTTGATCGAAAAGCGAAAGACGATTGAACGCGAGGTCGTGAAGCGATGGCCCGCGGGTCGAAAGGCGAAGGGAAGACAACCGGAAGGCAATCGCGGGACCGTTGTTTTTTCGGGGCTTTCGGGCCCCCGGGGGGGGGCCCGAAAGCCCCGAAAGCCCCGAAAAGACCAAGGGAAAGCCCCCGGAAAACCAAAGGGGAATCCGGGGAACCGGGAAAAAACCGGGGTCGCGAAAGAGCGCGTCCGGGCGGTCAAACGAGACCGCCGTCCGGGGGACGCGGGACGCGCCCCGCGTCGCGGGAACGGGAAAAATCCAAAACATATTACAACAAACAAACCCGGATTTGAACCGAAAACGGGGCGCGGCGGAACCGGGAAAAGAGCCCGAAACCGAAGCTTCGTCTTTTTTCGGGAAAAGGACCCCGAATGTTCCGGGGACTCGTTTCGCGGAACCGGACCGGAAACCCGGGATCAGCGGATTTCAGCGAGTTTTCCGCCCTCGAGGGTGAGGCGGAGGTCCAAAAGGCCCGCGAGGGAAGCGTTGTGGGTGACGACCACGGCGGCCATTTCCCTTTCCCTCACGAGTTCGGTCACGAGTTCGTTCACCACCCGGGCG
>JAITKT010000155.1 GCA_031278225.1 Deltaproteobacteria bacterium | reverse complement strand
GCTTCGCCCTCTTCGACGGCATTCTCATCAAGGACAACCACATAATAGCCGCGGGAGGCATCGCGAACGCCCTCGGGCGCGCGAGGGCCAAAGCCCCCGAGGGCCTGAAACTCGAGATCGAGGTCGAAAACCTGGAAGAGGTAAAACTCGCGCTCGCGGAAGGGGCCGACATCCTCCTCCTCGACAACATGGACGTCCCGACCCTCCGGGAAGCCGTGAAAATCACCGAAGACTTTTTCCGCCCCGAACCCCGGCGGGTTCTCCTCGAGGCCTCCGGCGGCGTGACCCTCGAAACCGTCGGGGAGATCTCGAAGACCGGGGTGGACTGCGTCTCCGTCGGCGCCATCACCCACAGCGCGAGGGCCCGGGACATCGGCCTCGACTTCGTGCCCCTCGAATCCTACCAACAGCTCCGGGGGGAAGAATCCGAAACCCCCTGAACCCGGGAAGTCCCCGCGAAACCCGCGAACCCGACCCCGAACCGAACGAACCCCGCGCGCGGATCCGCCCGGGTCAAACGAAAACCCGAAGCCGTCCGCGGCCGAAAGAAGCGCCGACACCCATGAAAACAACGATGAACCCACACGGAAAAAGTCCCGCGTTCCCGTCCGTCACCCGGACGATGGCCGTCCTCTTTCTCGCCCTTGGCGCGACCCTTTGTCTCGCGGCGCCCGCCGCCTTCGGGCAAACGCCCGCGGCCCCCGCGACGCCGCCCCCGCCCCTCGAGTTCGGGGTCGACTACAAATCCACCCTGGGTCCCCGGACTCTTCTCAAGGACACGGGAAAACCCCTGGAGCTCGTCTACGTCTTCTGGTACGGCTGCGGCTCCTGCAGGGAACTCGACCCCTCGGTCGACCAATACGCGAAACTCCTTCCCCCGGACGTCGTTTTCGCGAAAATTCACGCCATGTACGCCCCCAACCTCCTCTGGACGAATCAGGCGAGACTCTTCCACACCCTCCAATACCTGGGAAAAGAAGAGGAGCTCCACAAGGAGATCTTCAAGGAGGTCCAGGAAAACGGCGGAACCGACGGGGAAGGACGCGCCCTGGCGGGACTCGCGGACCTCGATTCCATGCTCCTCTTCGCGGAAAAACACGGGATTTCCAAAGAAGACTTCACGAAGGCCTGGGAATCCCCGGAGGTGGAGAAACGCTTCCAACTGGCCCTGACCTTCATCGACAACCTCGACATAGACTCGGTCCCCGCCATGGCGGTCAACGGCAAATGGGCCTTCACCGTGATGAGGGGCAAGGGACGGGGCCACTTCTTCCGGACCGCGGACGAGCTTTTGGCCCGGGAGAGGGAACTCCTTTCCGGGTCCGGCGCGGAGACCTCGAACGCGACCGGCGCCGCGACCGGGAACGCCCCGAAATAAAGGATCGAAACCCGATCCGAACCCCGACCCCGATCCGCCCCCCCCGAAAACAATCGCGAAACGGCCCGGGGGAGGGATTCAAAACGACTCGAAACCGGAGGGGACAGTACCCGAAAAGGAATCAAATGGAAGGCCCGACCGCCGCGAAAAAAAACCTTTCCCCCGAAACCCCGGAAACCGGCGCCCCGCCCCGCGTCAAAGGCTTTTTCGCGCGCCTCGCGGGGCTTCCGGGGGAAATCGTCGACGACTTCTGGGGCACCTTGGGGAAACTCCAGGACGAAAGGCTCCTTTGGGTTTGCGGGGGTCTTTCGGCCCTGTGTTTGGAGCTCTTCTCTTACTTCTATTTCCAAAGGCATCTGAAACTCCGGCCCTGCGAATACTGCGTCCTCATCCGCTTTTCCATGGTCGTCCTGTTTTCGGGGGGCATGGTCGGGGCGATGAAACCCTCTTCCCTCTTCTTCAAGCTCCCCGGCCTCGCGATTTCCGAAATCGGGGCCGTCATGGGGCTCCGTTACTCGATAATCCTCGAAAACATAAATCTCGACTCCATGGACCCCGATTACCTTTCCGTCTGCTCGTTCGGAAAGGTGAGCTTCCCTTTGGGGATTCCCATGGACGAGTACTTCCCCGGCCACTTCCTGGCCCCCGGCACCTGCGGGAAAGACACCCTGTGGTCCTTCCTCGACTTCAACATGACCGAGTGGCTCATTCCGATTTACATCGTCTACGCGCTCGGTCTTTTGTTCATGTTCGCGGCTTGGATCTTAAAAACGCTCAAGGACAAACGCCCCCCGGCCTGACGAAAACCGATCGTCCGAATCCGCGGTCCGAACGCCCGTCCGGGGATCCGGTTCGAATCCGGTTCGAACGAACGCCCGAACCCCGGGGGAAATGGCCCGCGGCCGCGAAAAAGGCCCGCCGCCGCGAAAAAGGCCCGAAACCGCGGGCTTCCCCGGCGTTTTTTGATTTTCGGCCTTAAGACGCCCCCGTCTTTCCGGTATGATGAATTCTTTCTTTCGCCGCCCGCGGGTCCGTCCCTTCCGAAACGGTCCGCCCGGGCGGGGTCTCTTTTTTTTTTTTTGTTTTCCCGGGAGGGGGTTTTTCCCGCCCGGAAGCCGGAATCATCCTTCGATTTCCCGCCCGCGGAAGGCGGGGGTCGGAAGCGGTCCGAAAGGTCCCCTCGCCCGCATGCGCCTCATTCGCAACTTTTCCATAGTCGCCCACATAGACCACGGCAAATCCACCCTGGCCGACCGCCTGATCCAGGAGTCGGGTCTCGCGGGGGGAAGGGACTTTCACGACCAGATCCTGGATTCCATGGACCTCGAGAGGGAACGGGGCATAACCATCAAGAGCTCCGCCGTGACCCTGGACGGGGTCGTGAACGGGGAGCCCCACAGGTTCAATCTCATCGACACCCCGGGTCACGTGGATTTCTCCTACGAGGTCTCGAGGGCACTCGCGGCCTGCGAGGGGGTTTTGCTCCTGGTCGACGCCGCCCAGGGGGTGGAGGCCCAGACCATGGCCAACCTCTACGCCGCGATGGAACACAATCTCGTCATAATCCCCGTCATCAACAAAATAGACCTTCCCGCCGCGGACGTGGACGCCGCGAAGGAACAGATAGAAAGGGACCTGGGCCTCGACCCCGAGACCGCGCTCCTGACCTCCGCCAAAAAGGGCCTGGGGATAAGCGAGGTCTTCGCGGCCATAGCCGAAAGGGTGCCTCCCCCCTCCGGGGACGCGAAAAATCCCCTCCTGGCCCTGATCTTCGACGCCTTCTACGACCCCTTCCGGGGCACCGTGGTGGCGGTCCGGGTCTTCGAGGGCGCCTTGAAGCCCGGGGACGCGATCCTCATGATGGCCAAGGGCACCGACTACAAGACGGAAGAGGTGGGGCTCTTCAGGCTCAAGAGGGAGCCCGCCGAAACTCTCTCCGCGGGCATGGTCGGCTACATCGTCGCGGGGATAAAGGACGTCTCCGGGGTCGCCATAGGCGACACCGTGACCCTCGCGAAAAACCCCGCCAAAAACCCCCTGCCCGGTTTCAAGACCGTGAAACCCGTGGTCTTTTCCTCCATCTACCCCGTCGCGACCGAGGACTACCAGTCCCTCGCGGACGCCCTCGAAAAATACCGCCTGAACGACGCGGCCCTGGTCTCCCAGAAGGACAGTTCGCTGGCCCTGGGCCTGGGATTCAGGTGCGGGTTTTTGGGCCTTCTCCATCTCGAGATAGTCCAGGAGAGGCTGGAGCGGGAATTCAACCAGTCCATCATCATGACCTCCCCCTCGGTCCGCTACGAGTTCAAACTCAAGAACGGGGACGACGTCTTCATCGACAATCCCCAGGACTACCCCGACCCGGCCAACATCCTGGAATCCCTCGAGCCCTACATCAGGGCCTCGGTTTTGACCCCGGAACGCTACATCGGGGCGGTCCTGAAGCTGGGCCTCGACAGGAGGGGCATCAACACCAACCTCTCCTACCCCTCCCAGGGGAGGGCGGAACTCGTTTTCGAGATCCCCCTGGCGGAGGTGATCTACGATTTCTACGACAAACTCAAGTCCATAACCCAGGGCTACGGCAGTTTCGACTACGAGCTTCTGGACTACCGCCCCGGAAAACTCGCCCGCCTCGACTTTCTCCTTAACGGGGACAGGCTCGACGCCCTCTCGGTCATAGTCCACAAGGACCGGGCCAGAACCAGGGCCCTGAACGTTTGCGAGCGCCTTAAGGAGGAACTCCCCCGCCAGCAGTTCAAGATAGCCATCCAGGGCGCCGTGGGGGGCGAGATAATAGCCCGCTCCACCCTGAGCGCCTTCCGGAAGGACGTCACGGCCAAGTGCTACGGCGGGGACATCACGAGGAAACGCAAACTCCTGGAAAAACAGAAGAAGGGAAAAAAGCGCATGAAGATGGTGGGTCAGATAGAGGTCCCCCAGAGCGCCTTCATCGCGGTCCTGAAGTCCGACGAGGACTGAGTCGGCTCACCCCCGGGGACCCGGAGTCACCCGCCGGATCCTTCCCACCTTCCGGAACCTTCCGCCCGTCCCCCGCGCCCCCGGGCGGAAGCCGGCGGCCGCGAAAGGGCGCGGGCGAACGCGGGCTCGGGAAAGAGCGTTCGGGGCCTTAGCGGGGCGGGAAAGATCAAAGACTTTCCCCTTCCTTCGTGATACAATGAATTTTGCCCTCGCCCTTTTTTCGTGAAATTCGCTTTTCCGGCGTCTTCCCGCCGAATCCCCCGCGAACGCCCGGGGGGTTTACGCTTTTCCCCCGGAAAAGAACGGTCCGCGGGCGATCGCGCGGACGGTCGCGGGGACGATCGCGGACGATCCCCGACGGAACGCCGCCGTCCCGCCGGGGGGGACTTCGCGGGCGCTCCCGGCCTCCCCGACGCCGTTTCCGGGTTTCCGAAAAAAGCCGCGCGACCAAACTTTCCGTTGCCTTTCCGGAGGCCAGACCTTGAGCGAAAAATCCATTCCCAACCTCATAAAAACCGCCCTGGGCGAGATGGAACCCGATTTCGTCGTGAAGGAAGCCCACATCTTCGATTCCTTCACGGGCTTCTTCCGGGTGTCGGATTTGGCCGTGAAGGACGGGCGCGTCGCGGGCATCGGGTCCTACGACAGCTCCATGACCATCGACGGGAAGAACCACTATCTCCTTCCGGGCTTCGTGGACGGTCACGTGCACATGGAGAGTTCCTTCTGCTGTCCGGGGGAGTTCGCGAGGTGTTTGAACTCCCACGGGGTCACGACCGTCATCGCCGACCCCCACGAGATCGCCAACGTGGCGGGGATCGAGGGAATAAAATACTTCCTCCGGGCAACGGAAAACGTCCCCGCGGACATCTACTTCATGCTCCCCTCCTGCGTTCCCGCGACCCCCCTGGAAACCGGGGGAGCCACCCTCGCGGCCGGGGATCTGGCCCAATTCGTCTCGCACCCGAGGGTTTTGGGTCTGGGGGAGATGATGAACTATCCCGGGGTCTTGAGCCTCGACCCCGAGGTCATGAAAAAGCTCGAGCTCGCCAACAATCAAAAACTCCCCGGGGGGAAGAGATTTTTCCTCGACGGTCACGCCCCGGGGCTCATAGGGAGGGAACTCACCGCCTACGCGGCGAGCGGGATCTCCTCGGACCACGAGGCCACCAAGGGGGGCGAGCTCTCGGAAAAACTCTCGAGCGGCCTTTTCATGCTCCTCCGGGAGGGCTCCGCGGCGAAAAATCTCCTGAACCTGCTCCCGGCGGTGACGTCCTTCAGCTCCAGGTTCTGCGGCCTCGCGACCGACGACAGGCACGCGATTGATCTCAAGGTCGACGGGAGCGTGAACCACCTCGTGAGGATCGCCCTGGGGACGGGTCTCATAGGCCTTCCCGAGCTCATCAACATGGCCACCTTAAACGCGGCCAGGCACTACGGCCTTCCCGGGGTGGGGGCCCTGGCCCCCGGCTACAAGGCCGACTTCGCGCTCTACTCCGACCTCTGGTCCTTCAGGCCCGTGATGGTCTGGAAGGACGGGGTCAAGACCTCGGAAAGGGGAAAATCCCTCATACCCGAATTGGGTCCCGGGGACTGGCGGAATCTCGGCGACACCGTGAAACTCGGGGACATCCGCGAGGAGGATTTGAAGGCCCGCGCGGGCTCGGACGCCATGGCCCGGGTCATAGGCATGAGGGAACAGGAAATAATCACCGACGATTTGACCCTGGAGCTCCCGGTCCGCGGGGACGAGTTACTCGCCGATCCGGAGCGCAACATCTCCAAGTTCGCCGTCTTCGACCGCTACCGCGGGGACCGGAAACCGGCCGTGGGTTTTCTGAGGGGTTTGGGCCTGAGGCGGGGGGCCCTCGCCTCCACGGTCAGTCACGATTCCCACAACCTCGTGGTGGCCGGGGCCTCCGACAAGGACATGCTCGTCGCGGCCAAGAGGGCGGCCGAACTGAGAGGCGGCCTCGTCGCCGTCCTGGACCGCAAGGTGCTCGGGGAACTCCCCCTCCCCGTGGGCGGCATCATGAGCGTTCTTTCCCTCGACGACACCGCCTCCCGCCTCACGACCCTGAGGGACTGCCTCCCCGCCCTGGGGTTTCAGGAAGGCGCGGACCCCTTCATGTCCCTGGCCTTCATGAGCCTCCCCGTCATTCCCCACCTGAAACTCACCTCCCGGGGGCTCGTGGACGTCAACTCGGCTTCCCTGGTGTCGCTCTCGACCTCCTGAAACCGGCCCCGCGCCCCCGAAAAACCCCGGGGGCCCGGACGCCTCCCGAACGCCCCCCGAAACGGCTCCCGCCGAGGGACCCCGGGACACTCCCCGACCCCGCGCCCCCCGCGCGCCCCCGCGCCCCCCCGCGCCCCAGGACCAACCGACGGAAGGACCCCGATGCCCGAACACTCAGGGAAAACCCGAAGCGATTCAGACGGCCCCGCGGTCGGCCCGGTCCGGGAAAACACTCCGGGGTCCGAAAAATCTCCCCGCGCGAGGGTTTTTTCCGGGCCCGACCCGGATTCGGATTCGGGTTTGGGTTTGGATTCCTTCGAG
>JAITKT010000038.1 GCA_031278225.1 Deltaproteobacteria bacterium | reverse complement strand
GGGAACCGCGAAACGACGCGACGACACACAAGACCTCGTGCGACGTTCCCGCCCGCGAAAACGCCCAAGGGAAACGGAAAGGCGCGAGGACGTTCCGGACGCGTCCGGACGGCCGGCGCCCCGAAGCCGTTTCCCCCGCCCTTTCCCGAAAACCCCCTTCGGAAGACATTGGCCCGGTCAGGCGCGGTTCGGGCGATTCGGCCCCTTCGGCCCCGTCAGTCCCGGACAAGCCCGGACAATCCCGGCCGAGCCCGGAAAAGCCCGCTTAAGGCGGTACGGCCCCGACAAAACCAAGGGGGTCCCCGGGAGCCGGCTCTCCTTTGGAAAAGGCCCGCCCGTCCGGGATGTCAATCCGCCGGCATCGGGCCTCCCCGGCCGAACACTCGAAAACCCGTCAATTTACCGGCACGAACTTTGCTGACTTCTCTCGCGGAACGGTGGAGTTTCGGCTCCCGGAAGGCCGGGGCTTTTCGGGACGCGGGATTCCGCCCGCCAAAAACGCCCGCGAAACGCTTTCGGGCCTCGCGGCCGAATTTCGCCTTCGGGCGGCGCACGGGGAGAAACCATGCCAAACGATCCCGAAAAAACCATGGGAAATCTCATAAGCTTCCCCAGAAACGCGAAGGCGTCCCAAGCCTCTCTGAGACGTCCCGGAAACGTGGAAGGACTCCTGAGGGCTCAATTCATGAACCCGGGCGGAGCCTTGGAAACGGCCGGGGGTTCGGAGTTCGAGGCCATGATGGCCGCCAACCAAAGCCAAAACAAGATAATCGCCGACGTCCTCGAAGGTCCCGTGAGTCCCCAAACCCAAAGACAACTCGCCCGAATCCAGGCCATGAACCGGAATCATCCGGTGGCGGACGAGATCGCCGAAAGCCAAAAGATAAGCTCCGAGGAGTCCGTCGCGGCCGCCGCGCGGGCGAGGACCGGGAGAAGAACCCTCTCCGGCGGAAGCACCATAATAAAGGGCGGGGGCACCGGGGGCATTTTCAATCCCTCCCAACTGGCGGCTTACAGGCAAAAGCACGGTTACAAGCTTCGCCTGCCCGACGCGGGCGGGATCACCGCGACCGACGGAACCTCCTCGGGCGGCCGCGCGAGAAGGGCCTCCGTCGACACCTCGGTCGACCCCATCGGTCTTCCGTCCTCGAGGGCGACCCGCCGCGAGAAAAAGGGAGGAACCCTCAATCCCGACAACCTGAGCCTCGAGGAACTCAAGAAGCTCGCCGGTCCCGGGGAAAAACAAAACCGCGAGAAAATCGAAAAAATAATAAACAAGGCGGCGAACGCCCTGGGTCTGGAGCCGGCTCTCGTCAAAGCCGTGGTGAAGGCCGAGTCCAACTTCGACTCGAAGGCCGTCTCCAAGGCCGGAGCCAAGGGCCTCATGCAGCTCATGCCCAGGACCGCCAGGGAAATGGGCGTGGATGACCCCTTCGATCCGCTCCAGAACGTCTGGGGCGGGGCCAGATACCTGAAGAGAATGATGGACCGCCACGGCGGCAACGTGAACAAAGCCCTGGCCTCCTACAACTGGGGTCCCGGAAACGTGGACCGCCACGGAACCGACGGCGCCCTGCCCCGGGAGACCCGGTCGTACATAGAGAAGGTCAGGAAAAACTACGACAACTACAAGAAGACCGAGACCATGGAAGCGTGAGGCGGGACTCGAGGGAGAAAACCCGGACGCTTTTGGAAATCCCCGGTCCGAAAAACAAAAGAGGCGCCCCGCGGCGCCTCTTTTGTTTTCCGAACCCCGGCGGTCGCGGGCGGTTCCTACGCCCCCGCCGCTTCAGATTACCCGCTTCGCCACCACGAAGTGGTCCTTGTAGTACTTTTTGTCGAGCTCGGCCTTCGTGACCTTCTTGCCCCTTCCGGGGGCGTGGATCATGACCCCGTTTCCCACGTAGACCCCCACGTGGCTCACTCTCGTCCCCGACCCGAAGAACAACAAATCACCGGGCCTGAGCTCGCCGCGTTTCACCTTCGCCCCGATCCGGGCCTGCTGGCGCGAGGTCGGGGGAAGCTCTATCCCGTGTTGATTGAAGATGTACCAGACCAAACCGCTGCAATCGAACCCCTTGGAGGGGGAGCGTCCGCCGGAAACGTAAGGGACCCCCAAATATTGGTGGGCGGACCGGGAGATCGACCGCTCGAGCTTGTCATGGTGTTGCTTCCCCGAACAGGCCTGAAGGAAAAACAGGACCAGGGGAACGAAAAAAAGAATCGCGACTTTTTCCAATGGTTTTCTTTTCATGAATTCACCGCCTCGGCTTCCCGTTTGAGCGAGGGAGGCTTCCGGGGGAAGGCCCGCCCCAAACCGAACCGGCCCGCCGCCCGTGAAACATCCTACCATACTTATCGGCGAAAACCCGACAAAAAAAAAGTCCGGACTGACCGGACGCGAGAAACGGCTTCGGGAAAAGTTCACTTTCTACTCGAGCTTCGCCGCGGCACCCCGCCGGGCGCCGAGGCCCCGGTACGCGCGGGGAAGCGGACAACGGGGGTCCCCCCCGAAAAAAGAGGATCGGGCGAAAAAAAAGCCCGTCGGGAGACGGGAACGAGGAAAGCGAAACGGGATTCGGAAAAAGTCGGGGAGCTTTCGGGGCGTCGCCTGACCGGGACGCCCCGAAAGCTCGGGCTCAGACGTCCAAAGGAGGCCAGACCATGGTGTGGAAAGCGGCGTCCTCGATGATTTTCCGGGGAATGTCCTTTATCGCGACTTTTCTCCCGGAGACGGTCACCCTTCCCGCGGTGATGAGGGCCACGGCCTTGGGGAGCAGCCAGTGTTCCACCTGGAGGATGCGGTCGGCCAAGGTGTCGGCGTCGTCCGCGTCCAACACGGGCACGACCCCCTGGATGATGATGGGTCCGGAGTCCACCCCGACGTCCACGAAGTGCACCGTGGCCCCGGCCAGTTTCACGCCGTGGTCCAGCTGGTCCTGCCAGACCCGGTGCCCGGGGAAGGAGGGGAGCAGAGCCGGATGAATGTTTATGACCTTTTGGGGATAGGCGTTCAGGAAGGTCTCGCCCAAAACCCTTTCGAAGCCCGCGAGGACTATGAGATCCGCCCTGTAAGGCTCCAAAACCTCGAGGAGCCTTCTTTCGAAACCCTCGCGGTTGGCGTGATAGGCGGAGCGGGGCACGACCAGGGTGGGAACCTCGAACTCCCTCGCCACGTTCAACGCGCCCGCGGCCTTGTTGTCGGTGAGCATGACGACGAACTCGGCGTCGGTGATGAGGCCCTTTTCGTGGTCCATCAGAAGATTTAAAAAATTCGAGCCTCTTCCCGAGCACAACACCGCGATGTTCATAAAACCCTCGAAAAAATTTTATCGGGACGGAAAAAGAAAAGGAAAGGTCGCCGGAACGGCGCGGAAACGTTGGCGAAAAAGCGAAAACGGCGCTTGGTTCCCGCGAACGAAAATGAAAAAAAATTTCCCCTTGGGGAAGGCCCCCGTCAGACCAGGGTGATGCGCTCGAACCCGAGCTGCTTTCCGACGGTCCCGATCACGTAGGCCTTTTCCCCCAGGTCTTCGAGGATGGAAACGACGCGCTTCGCGGCCGACGAGTTCACGATGAGAACGAAGCCTATGCCCATGTTGAAGGTGCGGTACATCTCGAAGTCGCTCACGGCCCCCTTCGTCCGAATGAGGTCGAAAATGGGGGGGACGGGCCAGGAATCGATTTTTATCGAGGCCTCCACCCCCGGCGGGAGAATCCTCGGGATGTTGTCCGAGAAACCGCCCCCGGTTATGTTGGCCATGGCGCTCACGGGGTAGATCTTTATGAGTTTCAAAACCGATTGGACGTAGATCTTCGTGGGCTTCAAAAGTTCTTCGCCGAGCGTCGCGTTCTCGAAGGGGTCGTCGACGGTGAGGCCGAGTTCCTCGAAAAGGACCTTCCGGGCCAGGGAATAGCCGTTGGAATGGAGGCCCGACGAGGCGATTCCCACTATGGCGTCACCCGCCGCGATCCGTTTTCCCTCGACCGCGTTGTGCCTGTCCACGGCCCCGGCCATGAAACCGGCCAAGTCGTATTCCCCGTCCCCGTAGAAGCCGGGCATCTCCGCGGTCTCGCCCCCGGTGAGCTCGCAGGTGGCCATCTCGCAGCCCTTGACTATCCCGCGGATGATGTCGTAAATGACCTCTTCGTCGAGTTTGGAGAAGGAGATGTAGTCCTGGAAGACGAAGGGTCTCGCGCCCGAAACCAGGATGTCGTTGGCGCTCATGGCGACGAGGTCTATCCCGACCGTGTCGTGTTTGTTCGTCATGAAGGCTATTTTGAGTTTGGTCCCCACGCCGTCGACGGAGAAATACAGTATCGGGTTCAAAATGTTCAAGCGGGACACGTCGTAGCCGGCCGCGAAGGCGCCTATGTGGGAACTGGCCCCGCGGTGGCTCCCGGATTCCCTGAGTATTTTTTTGATGCCCCGGACGATCTTGTTTCCGGTTTCTATGTCGACCCCGGAATCCTTGTAGGTGTGACCGACCCCTCCCAAACGCCTGTTCAGGTCGGAGAAAGAGGGGATTCCGCGCCGGAGGTCAATCGAGAGCCCCTTGTCCGCCGCGCGGCCGGAGCCGTCCCCGGTGTCGGTTCCGTTTTCGGATCGGGCTTAGGCGCCCTCCGGGTCGTCGTCCATGTGGGGCTTTTCGGGTCCGTCGGGCATACGCTCTCCCTGAATCGATGTGGTTTTCGCGAGACGCGGAAATGACCTCCGCGGGGGGAAACCCGCGATCATGATAGGCGATTGTCCCCCGGGAGGCAAGAGACCTCCCGCCGAATCGCGACCGGACCGCGACCGGGGAGGCGGCGGCGCCCTCTTCCCCCCTTGCGGTTCCCCGTCAGTTTCCGGATTCGGGGACCGGGGATCCCGTTCCCGCGGCCGCTTCTTTATCCCTTGCCCTCGCTTCCTCGATCCTTTTCGCGTCCCTGCCGAAGATGAGGAGATAGACCGAGGGGATGACGAAGAGGGTTATGAAGGACGAACTCAGAAGACCCCCTATGACGGCTCTCCCGAGGGGGATCTGGGACTCGTCGCCCTCGCCCATGCCCATGGCCATGGGAAGCAAACCCAACATGGTCGTGAGAGTCGTCATCATGATGGGGCGCAGGCGCCTCTTTCCGGTCTCCATCAAGGCGGGAACGAGGTCCATCCCGTCCCTGAATCTCAGGAGGTTCGCGTGGTCGACCAGGATGATCGCGTTGTTGACGACTATCCCCGCGAGCATGATGACCCCTATGTAGGAATTGATGTTGAAGGAGATGTCCGTGAGGAAGTGACCCCAGATGACGCCTATGGCCGCGAAGGGGAGCGAGAACATGACGACCAGGGGCCCCTTGACGCTTTCGAACTGGCAGGCCATGACCATGTAAACCAGGAAAATGGCCATGACGAGAACCATCTTCAGGCCGTCGAAGGTCTCCTGCAGCTCCTCGGCCTCGCCCGAGAAGGAGTAACTGAAGTCCATGCCCAGCGGGAGATTCTTGAGCTCCGCGTCGATGTCGTTTATGACGTCCCCCAGGGACCTGTTGTTGAGGTCCGCGTTGAGGGTCGTGATCCTCGCCTGGTTCTTGCGGGAAATGGAAAGGGGTCCCGCCCCCGGGACGGCTTTCGCCACGTTCGCGAGGATGACCTTCTCGCCCCGGGAGTTGGTGACGGGGAGCTTCATGATCTCCTCTATGGAGAGCCTTTCGGAATCCCTCAACTTGACCCTGATGTCGTATTCCTTCCCGTTTTCCCGGTAGTAACCCGCGACGGATCCCCCGACGGCCGTCTTTATGAGATTGGACACGGAGGCCACGGAAAGACCCGCGTCCGCGGCCCTGTCGCGGTCGATGACGATCAATTCCTCCGGGGTGGAGTCCTCGTTGGAGAGATAGACGTCCGTTATGCCCGGGACGTCCTCGATCACGGCCTTCATGAGCTCCGCGAGACGGGTGGCCTCGGTCAAATCGTTTCCCCGGAGGTCCACCTGGATGCGGTCACCCCCGGAGCCCCCTCCCCCGACTATGAAGGACTGCTCGGCCCTGAGGCGCACCGTGGCCCCGGGAAAGTCGGAAATCCTGGGTCTCAGGGCGTCGAGGATCTCGAAGACGGACCTGTCCCTTTGGGAGACGGGGAGGATCCTCACCCTGTACTCGCCCTTGTGGCTGCCCCTGGACTGAAAGCCCCCGG
>JAITKT010000033.1 GCA_031278225.1 Deltaproteobacteria bacterium | reverse complement strand
GTGGCCTGAAGGCCCCGGAGATTGCGGGTCCTTTCGGCCTCGCGCTTCTCCGATTCCTTGAGCATCTTCGGAAGAACCGAGTCGCAAAAATCGTTGAACTCCCGGTTCCTTGAGGCCATCTCCCGGTCCAGGGTTTCCAGACGGGCGGCTTCGTCGGACGAGAGCGTTTCCCCCCGGGCCTCCCTTTGAATGAGCGCCAGACGCTCGGCCCCCAGGGCGGAGACGGTCGAGGCGAGGTCGAAAAAGCCGTCCAGGGCCGGACCCTCCGGGGTGTCGCGAAAGATGTTTTCCCTCTCCCTTTCGACCAAAAGGATTTCGTCCCTTTCCCCGGGCGGGGTCGCGGGTTCGGTCGGGGGTTCGGTCGTCCTTTCCGTCGGGGGAAGGGAGCCCGGACCCATCTCGTCGGCCTTCATGAGCTCGATGAGTTCCCTCGCCTCGTCCTCGCGCCCGGCCTCCATGAGGAGCTCGAAGAGAAAGCGGTACCTGTGCCGGACGGATTCGGAAAAGCCCTCGTAAACCCCCGGGCCCGAGCCCCGCAGGTCGATTTTCGCGAGGTGGGTGGCCTTGATGCAGGCCTTGACGTAAAAGATGGCCTTCGCGAGATCCCCCCCGGCCCTCGCGACGTGACCGAGGTTGCAGGCGGTCGCGGCCGTGAGGGGATTGTCCTTTCCCAAGTTGGCTTCCCTCGCGAGGAGCACTTCCCGGAGAAAGAGCCGGGCTCCCGAATAATCCCCCTCCTCGTACAAGAGGACCGCGAGGTTGCTTTTGGTGGAGAGGGTGTCGGGATGGTCGGGACCCAGGGCGATCCCCCTGAGCGAAAGGACCTCCTCGAAGAGCCGCCTCGCCTTGGCCCTGTCGCCCGAGCGCAGATAAAGGGCCCCCAGATTGCTCTTGCTCGTGAGGGTGTGCGGGTGCCGGGGCCCCAGGGTCCTTTCCCTCGCCCCCAGGACCTCGAGGGAGAGGGCCAGGGCCCTTTCCTTCTCGCCCGCGTTCAGCAGGATGTTTATGAGGTTGTTTTTGGTTATGAGGGTCGAGGGGTCCCCGGGACCCGAAATCCTCTCCCGGGCCTCGAGGACCTCCTCCGAAAGGGCCAGGGCCTCGGCGCGGTTTCCGAGGATTGAGTGGATCTCGGCGAGATTTTGTTTGGTCGAAAGGGTGTTGGGATGTTCCGGCCCCAAAACCCGGAGGCTCTCCCCGAGGACCTCCCCGTAGAGGGCCAGGGCCTCGGAATATTCCCCGGTTTCCCGCAGGAGAACGGCCAGATTGTTTTTCGTGACCAAAGTCGAGGGGTCGGCCGGCCCGAGGAGGCTTTCCTCCGCCGCCAGCTGTTCCCGGTACAGACGAAGGGCTTCGTCGTAATCCCCCAGGTTTCCGAGAACCACCGCGAGATTGTTTTTCGCGAGCCTCGCGTCCGGGTGATCGGACCCCAGCTCCCTTTCCCGGACCGAGAGGACTTCCCGGAAAAGATCCCGCGCCCTGTCGTATTCCCCGAGGAAATTGTGAAGACGGGCGAGATTGCTCTTGGACCCGAGCGTAATCGGATCCTCCGGGCCCAAGGTCCTTTCCCTCGCCTCCAGGACCTCCCGCCGGAGCCTCAGGGCCTCCCGGTAATCCCCGTTCTTTTGAAGAACCCCCGCGAGATTGCTCTTGTTCGCGAGGACGTCCGGGTGCTCCTCCCCCAAGAAGGCGAGCCTTTCCTCCAGGGCTTCGCGGTACGCCGCGATCGCTTCGGGGTAATCCCCCGCGTCCTCGAAAGCGTCGGCCAAATTGTGTTTCGCGACGACGGTCTCGTGATTTCCGGGGCCCGATATCCTTTCCGCGTTTTCGAGGACCGCTTTCCGGGCCTCCAGGGCGCCCGGGTAATCCCCGCTTCTCTTGAGTAACCCCGCCTTGTCGGACAGGGTCCTCCAATATCGCATGGTGTCGGTCCCGTATGTCCGGGATTCGATCGCTAGGATTTCGTCCGTCGCGGACAGCGCGCCCGGGACGTCCCCCCGCGCTTCAGCCATCTTCTCCAAAACCTTCAACGCGTTCGCGACGAAGGGATGCGAGCTTCCGTAAAGCGTTCTTCCGGCCCCGAGGGTCTTTCGGGCGAGTTGACCGCCTTCCCCGGGGTCGCCTTTCGAAAAAACCAAAAGTTCCGAGAGGGCGAGCGCGGCGTCAAGGGCGTCCGGATCGTCCGATCCGCGCCCGGACTCGAGGGCCGCGAGCGTCTCCCTCAAAATCCTTTCGGCCTCGTCCCTTTCGGCCGCGAGTCCGAGCGCGAAAGACAGTTTGACGTTTCCCGCGAGGGCCTCTTCGGACCCTTCCCCGAAAACCCGGGCGAGTCTTTCCCGGTTTTCCGAAAAAAGCCTCCTCGCCCTCGCGTAATCGTGCGTGTTCGCGCAAGCCGTTCCCAGGGCTTCCGCGAGGAGCGCCGTCTCGGACGAATCGTCCCCGAAGGCCTCCCGAACTTTTGGAAACAAAGGTTCTCCCGAGTCGAGTGCCTCTTCGAAGAGTTCCCCGAGGGAGAGCGCGCAGACGAGCCCGACTTTGACGCCGAGGGTTTTCCGGTCGTCCGGCCCCCGCCTCTTTTCGGTTTCCGCCGCGAGTTTCCGGTAGACCGGGACGGCCTCGCGGAAAATCCCCGCCCGGGCGAGAGTCGCGGCCGCGGCCAAGGTCGCGTCGAGACTTTCGTCCGCGGGCAGGGCGCCCGCGGACGAAAGCCTTTCGATTCCCGAGGAAACGCGGTCCGGGGTCGCGGGAGGTTGCCCGAAAAGGGCGGCGGAAAGGTTCAAAACCGCGGGGAACGCGAGGAGCGCGAGGAAGGCGGCGGGCGCGGCGCGGCGGAAATCACGGGTTCTTTTCATTTTCATCCCCCTCCGAGAGAAACCCCCCGCGAGCGGACCCCGCGCGGGGGCCCCTCGGGGGGGGTTTCCGGCGTCGGTCGGCGGGCGTTCGGGGGTCAGCGGTAAAACTCCCGGCACATTATGGTCTCCGACCTTTC
>JAITKT010000028.1 GCA_031278225.1 Deltaproteobacteria bacterium | reverse complement strand
CGGCCGCGTTTTCGCCCGCCAATAACAATGATTGCGTTTTGTTTTCCCCGGGACCGCGAAAGCCGACAAACACTTCCCGATCTTTTTCGAAACCGGCCTTCGTTTCGTTCGGACGGTCGTTGGAATCGCCTCGGGTCTTTTCCGGCTTTCTTCAAGAGCTCCGATGTCGCGGCCGTTCGGGGCGCGGGTTTCCGGCCCCGCCCGGACCGCGGTTCGCGCGGATTTTCGGTCGGCCCCCCTCGAAAACCTCGCGAAAAAACCGGGTTTTTTCGAAAAGCACTTGATTTCTCCGCGTTTGTTTGGGTATTATCTTATGCCTCGCGTCGGGGCGTGGCGCAGCCCGGTTAGCGCGACTGCTTTGGGAGCAGTAGGTCGGAGGTTCAAATCCTCTCGCCCCGACCACGCGGAAACGAAATTTAAAATAACGGCCCCGGGCGCGAAGATCCGTTCTCACCCGTCTTCCCCGCGGGCCCGGGTCCGTCGTTTTCCGGCGAAATCGCCCGGAAACCCGAGGAGGTTTTTCCAAAACCCCAGGGATTTCCCGGAAACCGGGGGTTCGGGCGAAGCGCCGGGGTTTTCGAATCCGGCCGCGGTTTCGCGGCGCGGCCGCCAAAAAAAATTTTCCCGCGGATTCTCCGCGACCGCCAACCAAACATCGGGGCCATTTCCATGAAACAAAGGAACCTTATGTCATTTTCCATCGTCAGCCTGATATTGGCTTTCACCCTGCTCTTCGGGTCCGTTTTTTTGGTTCCCGGGAGCTCCGGGGCCCAAGAGACGGCTCGTCCCGTCGCCGCGTTCGAGACCACCCAAGGCAGGTTCGAGGCGGAGCTCTACACCGATCTCGCCCCCGTCACGGCCGGGAATTTCATGAAACTGGCCTCCGAGGGCTTCTACGACGGGACCATTTTCCACAGGGTCATAGACGGCTTCATGATCCAGGGCGGGGACCCCACGGGGACGGGAACCGGGGGACCCGGTTACTCCATCAAGGACGAGTTCGGCGAGGGTTTGGCCCACGCGGGTCCCGGAATCCTCTCCATGGCCAACAGCGGGAAGAACACCGGTGGCTCCCAGTTTTTCATAACCCTGGTCCCCACTCCCTGGCTTGACGGAAAGCACGCCATCTTCGGGGCGATCTCGAAAGGCATGGACGTCGTCGAGGCCATCGGCAAAGTGAGGACTTCCCGCGGGGACAAGCCTTTGACCGAGGTCAAGATACACAAGATCACCATAATCGAACCGAAGGCCGCGGAACCCGCCGCGGAACCGGCCGCGGAAGAAACCCCGGACTCCGACGCGACCGAATAGGCCTTCCTCCGCTCTTTTCGGGGAGGCTTCGGGGGATTCGGGGCCTCCCTTTTTTCCCGGAAACGAAAAGGCTTTCTAAAGAGACGTTCTCTTTCGAAAGCCTTTTTTCGCGGGTCCCGGGCTTCTCGAAGCCGGATCCGTCATTTGGGGGGTTTCACGCCGAAGGGGTCTCGCGGGGGGTTTTCCCGCCCGCGACGGGGAGCGTGAGGTTCATGCTTCCGGTCTTGTAACCCGCGAGGTCGAAGGCGGTGTAGGCGAAGCCGAGGTTTCCGAACTCGGTTCCGACGAGTTTTCTCGTCGCGGGTTCCAGAAGAAGGGGGAAATCGCTCTCCTCCACCTCGACCCGGGCGAGTTTTCCCTTTTCGTGGAGGCGCACCCTCACCTGGCGGAAGCCCAGGGACAACAGAAACTCCTCGGCCCTGTCGAGCTTCCGGAGCTCCTCCGGGGTGATGCGTTCCCCGTAAGGGAAGCGGGAGGCCAGACAGGCGAAGGAGGGTTTGTCCCAGGTGGGGAGGTTTTCCTCTTTGGACAGGGCCCTTATCTCGTCCTTGGTGAGGCCGGCGTCCCTCAAGGGGCTCAGGACCCCCAGTTCCCGGACGGCGGCGAGCCCCGGTCTGTAGTCGCCCTCGTCGTCCTTGTTGGAGGCCTCGATCACGTGTTCGTAGCCGTTTTCCCGGGCGACCGTTTTGATCTTCCCGAAGAGCTCCCTCTTGCACAGGTAACAGCGGTCGGGAGGGTTGTCGCTGAAGCCCGGAAGCTCCAGCTCCTCGGAATCCACGAAGATGTGCCTGATTCCCCTCCGGGAGGTGAAATCCATGGCCGCCCTGAGTTCCCTCGGGGGAAAGCTCAGTGACCTTCCCGTCACCGCGGCCGCCCTTTCTCCCAACACCTTCTGGCTTTGGGACATGAGGAAGGTGGAATCCACTCCCCCCGAAAAGGCCACCGCCACCGAGCCCATGTCCCCGAGACGACGGGCGAGTTCGCTTCGCTTCGAGCGGGCCGTTTCCATGTCAGATTCGTTCATCGAAATCCTTTTTTCCGTTTGTCCGTCGTCAAAGGGGGGCGGGTCCCGCGCCCTCGCGACGGGGACGATCGATCTCCTCGCGATCTCGGGAGATCTTCGCGACCCCCCGAATCGTTTCGTTTTCTTCGAACCGCGTTCGCCGCGGGTTTTCCCGGGACGTCCGTTCCCCCTCAGTTTACCTTAAATCCCCCCGGGAAGGGTTTTCCGATTGCCTCGATTTTTTGCCTTTTCGCGTGGGGCCGAGAGGGCCTTCGGGCCCGCGTCCTTCCGGGGAGGAGGGGGAGAATCGTTTTCAGTCCCTCAAAATGGTGCCCCCGAAAAGGACCCTGTCGGAAGAATAAAACACCGCGGCCTGGCCCGGGGTCACGGCCTTTTGGGGGACGTCGAAGACCGCGCGGAGGGTTCCGTCGGGAAGGGGACTCACCTCGCAGGGGGTCTCGGGCTGGCGGTACCTTATCTTGACCGAGGCCCGGAGCGGTTTTTCGAGCCCGGGGATCGAGACGAAGTTCACGTCCCCCACCCTCGCGGCGTCGCTCAGGAGGTCCCCCGGACCCCCCACCGCGAGAACGTTGTTTTCAGGGTCAATCCGGACGACGTAGCTGGGCGCCGGCCCCGGAAGACCCAGGCCCTTCCTCTGACCTATGGTGTAGCGGTGGAGGCCCTTGTGTTTTCCGAGGATTTTCCCCCGGACGTCGACGATGTCCCCCGGAGGGGGGAGGGAGCGGGCGAAACCCTCCAGAAAGGCCCCGTAATCCCCGTCGGGAACGAAGCAGATGTCCTGGCTTTCGGGTTTCCCCGCGTTTTCGAGACCGGCCCCGGCCGCGATTTTTCTCACCTCGGTCTTGGTGAGGTTTCCCAAGGGGAAAAGGGCCCGGGAAAGCTCCTCCTGGGTGAGGGGGTAGAGGACGTAGCTCTGGTCCTTTTCGAGGTCCGCCGCTTTTTTCAAGACGTGGCGTTCGCCGTCGAATTCCACCCTCGCGTAGTGGCCCGTCGCGAGAAAGTCGCGATTCAGGGCGTCGGCCCTGTCGAGGAGGTGGCGGAACTTCATGCGCGAGTTGCAAAGGACGCAGGGGTTCGGGGTGAGGCCCCTCGCGTAGGAGTCGGCGAATCTCTCCATGACTTCTTTTTCGAAGAACAAACTGAAGTTGAAGACCATGAAATCCAAGTCAAGTTTTTTCGCGGCTTTTTCGGCGTCGAGAATGTCTTTCGCGGAGCAGCAGGTCCTTCGCCCCTCCTCGTTTTCCAGGACGCCCGCGAGAAGTTTCATGGTCGCGCAGAGGACGTCAAAGCCTTCCCGCTTCAAAAGAAGCGCCGCGACGGAACTGTCCACCCCGCCGCTCAGGGCGCAGAGAACACCGCGCTCGCGGTTTTTTGGGGGGAAGTTCGCGGATGTGTGTTGGGTGGTCATGAATCAAAAAGCCGTTTTCGGCGGGGGAAATCGCTCCGCTCGCGGGCGGGGCCGGGGGGACCTCCGCCCGAAACCTCAAGCCGCGGGAAAGTTTTCTTTCCGGCGTTTTTCCTCGCGGCCGTAGTGAAAGTACAAAAAGAGATCGACGCTCACCATGGCGAGGTTCGCGAAATAAAAGAAGAGGACGTAATTCATCTCGCGCGAGGCGAATTTCGCCAATATTCCGAAGACGTAGCCCGTTATGACAATCACCAAAAAGGGAAGGTTCTTCCCGACGGAGCTCTTGCGTCGAACGGAGTGAATGATGTTGGCCGGCCAGGCGAAACCGAACGCGACGAGCATCAAGCTTTCGAAAAGGGATCCGATGAATTGGGGGTCCATGTGTTCACACCCGGCGCCATTGGGCCGTTGGGGTCGTTCGGGTCTTTCTGCGGTTTCAGGCCGTCCGGGAAAAGGTTTTTCCGGGTTTCAGGTACCCGCTCGCGAAAGCCCGCGCGGACATGCGTTTTTTACCTTCCGGTTGAAATTCCGAAACGAGCAGGAGGTCCTTTCCGGTCCCCACCGCGAGACGAGTCTCGTTTTTTTTCGGTTCCCGCGTCTCGCCGGGCGCCATTTCCCCCGGTTCGGTCAGGGCGGAAAAGAGCTTCACCCCCATGCCGTCGTAAAGGGCCCGGGCCCCCGGCCAGGGGTCCAGGCCGTTTATCAGGCGGGCCAGCTCCCGCGCGGGACGATCGAAGTCGAGGCGTCCGTCATCCTTGGTGAGTTTCGGGTTCGAGGTGGCGAGCGAGCCGTCCTGGATCTTCGGCTCGGATTTTCCTTCTTTAATCTCCCGGATGACCCCGAGGATCATTTCCCCCGCCATCGGGGCCAACTTCTCCTCCAGCTCCGGGGCCGTCGCGCCCGGGGGCAGTTTCAGGGACCTTTGGGCCAGTATCGGACCCGCGTCCATCTCCCGTTCCAGGTGAATTATCGAGACCCCGGCCTCGGAGTCCCCGCGGATCACGGTCCAGTTTATCGGGGCGGGGCCCCTGTGCCTGGGGAGCAGGGAAGGGTGGATGTTCACGGGGGGGCATTGCCCCACGGACAAAAGCCTTTTTCCCAAAAAAACGCCGTAGGCGCAGACCGCGATCAAGTCGGGGCGCAGGGCTTCGATCCGGGAAAGGATTTCGGGGGAGTTTATCTTGTCGCTTTCGATTAGGGGAACCCCCCGCTCTTTCGCCCAAACCGCCGCGGGAACGGGGGTCAGGGTTCTGCCCCTTCCGGCCGGGGCCGGGGGCATGGCGACCACCGCCAAAAGATCGTCCGCGCTTTCGCGAATGGCGTTCAGGGAAGGTATGGCGAAGCGGGAAGATCCCAAAAACACGATCTTCATTTCAAGCCTTTCGGTGGACGGGGGCGTTTCAGGACTTTTGGGGTTCCTTGTCCTTGTCCTTTTTCTTTTTCCTCAGGCTCTTGACGTACATCTCCCTCTTCAGGGGACTCAGGTGGTCTATGAAGAGGATTCCGTCCAAATGGTCTATCTCGTGCTGCAGGATGACGGCCTTGCGCCCTTCGGCGGACAGGGTCCGGGGGTTGCCGTCCAGGTCCAGGAAGCTCACCTCGACCCGTTCGCTGCGGTTGACGTTGGCTTCGAGGTCCGTGACCGAGAGGCAGCCCTCCTTGTAGACCTGTTTTCCCTCCGCGGCGGTTATCTCGGGATTGACGAGAGTCAGGGTTCTGACGTAGTGGGGCTCGTCAATCTCGGAGTCGTCGATCACTATGAGGCGGATGTTTCTCGCCACCTGGGGAGCGGCGAGCCCCGCCCCCGGGGCCGCGATCAGGGTGTCGAGCATGTCTTTCGCGAACTCTTTCAAGTCCGGGCCGAATTCGGTCACGGGAACCGAGACCCGCGTCAATATGGGATTCGGGAATTTTATTATGGGAAGAATGGCCATGGTTTCAATGTTTCCTTTCGGCCGAAAGGCTGACCGGGGCTCGTCGAACGTCGGGCCGCGACGGAAAAAAAGGCGACAAGGCGAAAGGGAAGCGCGACTGGGGTCGTCCTGGGCTTCCGAAAACGCTTTATCCCCGCGAAACCATTATAGCCCAAAAAGGAAGTCGGCGAAAACCGCGAAAAGCGCCGCGGCGCGAGTCATGTTTTGATTAATATGCCATCTTAAAGAATGTTATAAGTTAAATTAGAATAATATAACTTATGAATTGGTGCGCGCGGGGCCGTCGGGAGACTTCGGGGCGGTCGGCGATCGGGCCGAAAACGGGCGGCGCTTTGGGGGATGTTCGGGGCCGAGGGCGTTTCGTTCGAAAACGGGACGAAAAAAGCCCCGGACCCCGAAAAACGTTTCGGGATCGGGGGCTTTCGGGCATTGGGTCGTTTTGCCCGGGCTTTGGTCATCGGGTCCCGGAGCGGGAACCCGAAGCGATGAAAAAAAGGAAAGAACGCTTTATTCTTTCGCGTCCCAATTCATCTGGAACGTCAGATAAAAGGCTCTCGGATTTCTCCACACCGTCAGGAAGTCTCCGGTAGCGGCTTCCCAGCCGTAGGCGTAGCCCCGGTAGTGTTTGTCGGTGAGGTTTTTGACGTCGAAAAGAAGTTTGTAATTGTCGTTAAACTTGTAGGAGAGCTGCAGATCTATGAGGTCTATGTCCGGAGCCTTCAAAACGTAGGTGTTGGGGTTGGGGTCCCCGTTCACGAGGCGGGAAGGCGCCAACGCGTGAATGTTGTCCCTCTCGAGCCTGTACGTCAAGCGTCCGGCGAAGCCCGAGGGATGAGCGTAGGCCAATTCGAGGTTCGCCACGTGACGCGGGGCGAAGGTCAATCTCGCGTCGTTGTAATTCACGGTGGCCGTGCGGTAGTTGATGTATTTCGCGTCGAGGTAAGCGTAGTTCCCTCTTATTCTGAAGTTCCTCGCCGGCATGGCGTTGAAAGAGAGCTCGAAACCCTTTCTCGCCGAATCCCCGGTTTGGGTCGTGGTTTCCGTTTCCGGGTCGTAAGTGTTGTCCTTTTGGGTTCTCAAGAGAAAGAGGTTGGCTTCGAGGTGCAACCAATCCAAGGGCAAATATCTCGCGCCGACCTCGAATTGGTCGCGAATCGTGAGTTCGAGGTTGCTGTCGGGATTGTAGAAAGCTCCGCTCGTCAAACTTCCCGGCACTTGGAAACCCCTCCCGTAGTTCGCGTAAATGTCCAATCTGTCGGTGGGGGTGAAGATTAAGCCGATTTTGGGCGAAAAGAATTCGTAGACTTTGTCGTAATTGAACTCCGCGGCCGTCGGGTTCAGATTGTTTTTGAATTCGCCGGTTATCCAATCGTACCTGGCTCCCAGGCGAAGATTCAGGAATTTGAAAGCCTGGTAATTGAATTCGGCGAGGACCGCCGGGGTGATCAGGCTGTAAGTGACGTCGGAGCTCGGGGGGGCGCCGGGCACTCTCGACCTTCCCCTGCCCCACGGAATGCTCCAGGTCGCTCTCGGGAGATCCATGTCTTTCGCGAATGTCACGCCGGAGGTGAAGGAAGCGTCCCTGCCCCCGAGCTGACCCATCCAGTTGTAGGTGAGGCCGGTTCCGATTTGCCTGTGTCTGTTGTACTGCTCCGTCATGTTGGGATAGGTGTCGGCGTTAACGTTTGAAACCGTCCTTCCTCCTCTCTGATATCTCGTGAAATCGAGAGTCGAGCCGTAAAGGTAAAAAGTCAATTGACTCCTGTCGCTTAAGAGGTAATTTGCCCAGATTCGGGCGTCGTAACGTTCTCTTTTGCCCCCGTTGTTTTCCCCGGTCCCGTCATCGACGGCGTCCCTGTCCGTGTTCAGAAGCCACGAAACGTATCCCGCCGAATCCCATTCCGCGTTGTAGGCGCGGAGGTTCAAACTCGCCTGAAATTTGTCGGTGAAATTGTATGTCCAGCGTCCCGAGAATATGCTTCTGTCCCACTTCGAATTCTCCCTGTACCCGTCGGAGTGGAATTTCTCGAAAGCGTAGACGTGAGACAGTTTTCCCTGGTCCCGGGCCAGCAGCCCGGTCGCCGTGATGTCGTTCCAGGAACCGTAGCGGAGATTCATTCTCGTCAAATTTCCGCTTTTTATGGACTGGATGGGAATCGAGGCACCGACCGATCTCATGCCGTAGTACACCGAGGAAGGGCCTTTGATTATTTCCGCGCTTTCGATCTCTATGGGCATGACGACCGTCGAATCCGTGAATCCGGCGGCGTGTCCGTTGTCGTGGAGGGGAATGCCGTCGAGATACATGGCCATGTCTTGTCTCGCCGAAAAGCCGCGCACGCTGAATTGCGGGGAAGTGCCGGCTTCCCCGTATTCGATGACGCTCATTCCCGGGCTGAATTCAATCATGTTCAAGGGTTGGTACCAGACCCTGTCGCTCACCTCCTCGTTGGTCACGATCGTGGCCGAAGTCGATTTGAGCTCGTCCCGCCTTATGGTTCCCCTGATGTCTATTTCGGTGAGAGAGGCGGAACCGGTGGTTTCGTCTTCGTCCTCGAAAGCCAATTCGTCGTCGGCGGGTGTCGATGCGTCCTGCGCGAAACAAAGCGGCGCGGTGGCGAGGAATAACGTTAAAAACAAAGAAAATAACAATCGCTTCATGTGTCACCTTTATGGTTTTGAGGATGGCCGACGGTTCCGGGCGTCGCGGAAAATCGGAAATCGCGCGGATTTCAGCGATTATCCGCGCGAGAAGACAAAACGGACCTTCGGCGCTTTTATTGAATGGAAAAATGACGGTCTCCAATCGCGCGCG
>JAITKT010000026.1 GCA_031278225.1 Deltaproteobacteria bacterium | reverse complement strand
CCCCTCACCTCCAGGGTCTCCACTTGATCGGAGGGGTAGGCGGTCCCTATCTCGTGCTTTATGAGCTCGGCCTGGGTCTCCCCTATGAGGAGGTTGTATTTCTTCCTTATGTACTGGGTTATGGCCTCGTCCATCTTGTCCCCGCCCACGCGCATGGACTTGGAATAGACTATGCCCGCGAGGGAGATGATGGCGACTTCGGTCGTTCCGCCCCCTATGTCCACTATCATGTTGGCGGTGGGCTCCGTTATGGGAAGGCCCGCCCCTATGGCCGCGGCCATGGGCTCCTCGATGAGGTAGACCTCGGAGGCCCCGGCCTGTTCGGCCGCTTCCCGCACCGCCTTTTTCTCGACCTGGGTGATGCCCGAGGGCACCGCCACGATGATGCGGGGTTTCAATATTCTCCTGAAATGGGCAATCCGGATGAAGTGCCTGAGCATGGCCTGGGTTATCTCGAAGTCCGCGATGACCCCGTCCTTCATGGGGCGGATGGCCTTCACCCCCTCCGGGCATTTGCCTATCATTTCCTTGGCTTTTTCCCCGACGGCCAAAACCTTGCCGCTTTTGCCGTTTTTCTTGACCGCCACGACCGAGGGCTCGGACAGAACGACTCCCCTGCCCTTGAGATAGACGAGGGTGTTCGCCGTTCCCAAATCGATCGCGAGGTCGCTGGAAAAGAGGCCCAAAATGGAACGAAAAATTTTCATGGTGCGTATGTCAACAACCTGCGGGATGACGGGACGGCGGCCCCGGGTCCGATTGAAGCCGGGGCCGGGCGTCGCCCGGGCGGGGTGTCCTCATGTTCGAGCTTGTGGGATGCGAATGACGCCCCGGGGCTCTCGGGTCCCCCGGGGGTCCCGTCGCGGCGGGGCGCCGCGGACGGTCTGGCGTAAAAATAGCACAAAACCGGGACCCGCGGAAGAGAAGGGTCCGGGCGGCCCCGCGGGAGCCGCGTCCGGGATTGGGGGAAGGCTTCTTCGAAAAGGCCTCGGGCGGCGGTTTCGACGCGGGCCCGGCGCGCGGGGAAACCCGGGCGTCCGAAAGATCCCGAACTCCCCCCTCGAAAAGGGCGACCGGTCCCGTTTTCGGACGTCCGCGCGGCGAAAAAGGCGTCATCCCTTTTCTTCCCCCGGGTTTCCGGGCGCGAAAAGACATCCTTTGGTCGAGGCGCGGGCGACGGGCGTCGAAAGTCATTTTGAAACGACACCATAAAATACCACAAATCATCGGACTTAAAAAGTAAAATTCGTTCCCCGGCCGGTTTTTCGAAGGCGCGGGCGCGGTCGGAAGGCCCCGTTTCGAGGTGATTTTCGACCCGCGCGGGCGCGTTTGTCGAATCACCGCGGCGTCATGTGGTGATAATAACATAAAAGATATGCGAAATACCAAAAAATATGCCATAATGTCCCCGAAAGTCGAAATGTCCGATCTTCCGGGGGTTTTTCCCCCTCCGCCCCTTCCCCCACCCTCCCGCGGGGGGAACCGGGAGGCGGCCGGAACGGACCCGCGGGGGATTCGGGGGGCGGGGAGCCCCTCCCCGGGGAGAGAAAAAAATTCCCGCCGAAAAACCGGCACCGGGATTGCAATAATCCCCCCGGAGCGAGGCTCCGCCCCGTCTTTCGCGGGGGAAAATCAAGGCCGGCCGCCCCGGGGGACTCCCCCGGCCGGACGAACGCGGGGGCCGATGCCCGAGGAAAACACCATGAAAATAGACTCTTACAATCCCGAAGCCGTTTTCTTGCGTCCCAGAAACGAATCCGTCACGGGCGCCCCGAATCCCAAGATCGACGGGGGGGAGGATTTTTCCGCGCTTCTGGAAGAGAAAGCCAAATTCGCCCTCACCGCGAATTCTTTGGATCCCTCCGCCGCGACCGGTTCCGACAAGACCTCCGGAACGGCGTTTTTGACCCAAAGTTCCCTCGCGAGCATCCAGCTCTCCAAATTGCGACTCCAAAGCCAAACCCAAGCCACCTCCGAGGAGGTGACGGCTCAAATCCAAGACGCCTTGGCCCTTCTCGAGAGCTACGCCGCGGCCCTGGGTGATCCGGAAAACACCCTGAAGGACATGGCCCCCATGGCCGAGGAGCTCTCCCTGAGCGCCGACGCCCTCAACACCCTGGGGAAAAGCCTCAAGGCCGGGGATCCCCTGAAGGACCTCACCGGCGAGACGGCGACCCTGTCCGCGGTCGAGGCCTTGAAATTCAAGAGGGGTGACTTCGTATAAATCAATCCGGGACGTTTCCCCCGGGGGAAAGCGTCCGGGGAATCGCGAACGGGGTCGGAATCGTTTCGGGGAACATTAGACGGGCATCGTCCCGAGCCATCCCGGACGTCCGGCGCCAGAAATCCGGGTCGCGCGCCAAGCGCGGCCCGGGCGGGGCGGGGGATTGGAAATGCGGGCGGAAAACTCGAACAACTATAACCCCCTGGGGAGGATGGGCCCCCTTTATCAAAGGCCGGAATACCATCCTCCCAAGAAAAACCCCGCGGGGACGGGAGCGGACAACGGCGTAAAGGGCGAGGGCGACAAAAAAGAAACCCCCAAAGACACCCTGAGCCTGTCCCAAAAGATCAAAGGCAAAGAGACCGCGAAGAAACAGGACCCGTCCCAAAAAATGAACCTTCAGGCCGCGAAAAACCTCACGGCCGAGACCTGCGGGGAGATAGCGGAGCTTTCTCCCGGCTCCACGGAAGGTTGCCCGCACAAAATGCTCCTGGGCGGCGTGTTCGTTTATCCCATGTACGCCTGAAAGCCGACCGTTCGCGGTCTGTCCGTAGGTTCGCCTCATATCCTCTCCCGCTTCGGTGACGCGAAGCGGGAGTTTTTTTCGGCCAAAACAACCCGACGTTTTTCGGAAACGTCTTCTGAACCTCTTCGAAATCGAGCCGCGGCGGGGCGAACGCGCGACTCGCGAGGTCCCGGGCGGTTTTGAATTCCGGACTTTGAAAACGCCGAGGGCGAACCGCTCCGCGCGGGCGTGAGTCGCGGGGACGGCCGCTTCGCGTTGACCGGTATTCGCGGTCTGTGATAAACTGCCGCGGTGTTTTTCGAAAGGACCGGAGTCGCGATTTCGCGCGATTTCCGGTTTTTGGTTATTTTTCGGTTTTCGTTCGGATTTCAAGCGGATTTCAAGCGGATTTTCGGGCATGTCAGCGCGGGATTCGCGACCGAACCGGGGACGAAAAATGAATTTGGGGGGACGGGTTCATTGATTTTTGAGCTCGCGACGGGAACGTGAATTCGATGGTTTGAACGACGGCGAATGCCTCAAACTCGAAGACGAACGCGAAAACAAAAAGAACTCCCGGCTGATTCGTTGTTTAGGACGCTCGCGAACGCTTGAGGAAAGTTGACGGTTCGGGCAAGAACGTTTTCGAAACGGATTCCTCGCGGTCGCGGGTGAGAAGATGAATCGCGATATGGTAACGTTCATAAAAGCCATGGGCTGGGTCATCGCGGTTTTCGCATGCGCGTATTTCCTTTTTTCGGACATCGGTCCGATTTACGTCGGACCCGACGATATCCCGACGGTGGAGGAGAGAGCGGAAGAAAGGGCGGGAAAGACAATGAAGCCGGAAGCGAAGTCGGAAGAAACTCCGAAAAAGGAAGCGAAGTCGAAAGAAACTCCGAAAATGGAAGTGAAGCCGGAAGTGAGCGGCGTGGAGACCAAAAGGTCGAAAACGAAACGCTACGCCTTTGATCGGGAAATGTCGGACGATTTGAAAAGAACCTTACGTCTCGCCAAATATTATTATCACGGGGTCGATTGCCATTCGGACATTGACGCCGAAGGTCTTTTCGCGGATTTCCGGGAAGACGATTATTCGGGCGTCCATCTCGCGAATCACGAATTGGCGGTAATTCTCTTCGAGGAGGTTTATCAAATGGGAAAGCTTCTTTTCGGAGAAAACGATCCCCTGACTTTGGAGGGAAAATTTTATCCGGCCGAAACGAAAAAAGCCTTGTTGAACTTTGACGAGGCCATGACACTGTACGGCGAAATCGCCGAGGTGCGGTCGAAAGGAGCGCGGGTTCCGGACGCGATGCTCTTGACGGTCAAACTGAACATGGCCAACATCCTCAGGGACACCTCGAATCGCGGGGAAGCGCTTCGATTGTTTTCGGAATGTTTGGACATTTTGGAGTCGGACCCGCCGGCCAATCCCGGTTTCGTCGAAAACGTCAAAACGGCCATCGCCGGGTTGAGTCTCTGACCGGGCGACTTCCCGGGTGTCTTTTACGCGTCGTTCGGAGACGGCGGCGTCTTGGGAGGCGGCCTTCGGCGGAGACGGAAAAAGGGTTCCGAACGCGAAAATTTTGTCGGAGCGCGCGGAAATCGGGGACAATGCCCCGGGTTTAGAGAACCGCGTTCTCATCGAATCGAAACACCGGCTCTCGGGGCTCTCGGGGAAAATCGGGCATCGCGAACGGACGCTTGGGTCGCGCAGGGAGATTCTCGCGGCCGAAAAGGTTCCGGAGGAGGCGAGACCGTTTCCGGGACCTTGGACCTCAAACTGAAAAATTGCCCGGCTTTTCGAAAAGAGTTTTCCCTGACCGTTTCGACGCGGGAGCGACGGTTTTTTGGGGGATTTTTCCCCGCGGGTTTTTATC
>JAITKT010000010.1 GCA_031278225.1 Deltaproteobacteria bacterium | reverse complement strand
GTCCTTGAGGGTGGTCTCGGAGATTGCCATGGTTCCCGAAAGGGAGTGAAGGATTCCCACTTTTATGGTGTCTTGCGCTTTCGCGGTTCCGCAAAAGAGAAAGACGCCGAGGAAAACCGCCGCGAAGAACTTTTTAAAACACATAAAGCCTCCAAATGATTTTTAAAAAGATTTCCGAAATTCGTCATTTCGATTCGGGCGTCGAATTTTTTTTGCCCGGGACCGGGGGAAAACCCCCCGGAAAAACCAAGGGCCCGTCGGATTCGTTTTGACGGCGAAAAGGTCCGCCGATCCCGAAAACCAAGGGAGCCTCGCGCCCCGACCGCGGGTAAACCCCGAAAGGGAGCCTCACACAATACCCGGCTCCACTGGGTACACTCCCTCGAGAGACTCCCCCGCGGGGATTCGCCATAACGGCGTTATGACTCGAAAAACGGGCGGCCGGACGGGCGCGAAAAAATTTTTTTGTTTTTTTTGGACTTTGCGACGGGACGGGCGAATCGGAACCGGGACGATTGAACTCGCGAACTCGCGAACTCGAAAACCGGAAGGACCGTTTCGGGAACCGCGAAAAAGTGCCGTTCGAGGGGATTGTCCGCGGCGGGTTTTTCCAAGTTCCCTCTTTGGTCCTTAGCATTTTAAAGGCCAAGTCGGCGCGGCCCGAAAAGGGACCCGAAAATATGCCCCAATATCAAGGACTTGACGCGAAAACCCCCCGGTCTCGCCACCGAAGGCCCCCGACTTTTCGCACCGATTTCGTGAAATTTCGGAAAAAGGGAGTCCGATTTCCCACCAAAACGTTGGAAATCAAAAGGGTCTCCCCCCGGGAGCGGCCCCCCGAAAAAACGCGTTTCCCCGAAAGTACCCGCGGCCGGCGGGAAAACCGCGACTCCCCTTCCCTTCCCGCCGTCCGCGGGAGGGGAGCCGGAAAGGTTTTTTTTCCGGTTTTGGTTCCGAATGGGAACCAAAGTTAACGTTCATTTGTGAATTTTTCCGACAAAACCGTCATTTTCGCTCTTTTCAAAAGTCCCGGAAAAGCCGATGAGAAGACGGGGCGGAAAGAGAGCTTTTTTTCGCGGGGCGGTTTCAATTATCATGGGGTTCGGGGAGGGGCGGGGGAGTTTTCGGGGGGCCGCGCGGTTTCACCCCAAAACCCCGAAGGCCTTCGTTCCTTTCCCCCGTCCCTTTCCGTCCCTTCAGGCCCCCTTTTTCGCGCGCGGGCCGCCCGGTGTCCCCCCGCTCCCGAGGCGCGGGAACGCCCGCGGACCCGAAACGCTTTCGACACATGGTTTCGACATGGAAAACGACGAGCGACTGAGACAACTGAACGCCCTGAAGCTCGCCGACTTCGGTTGGGTGAAAAACGCCGAAGACGTCTGGACCCCGTCCGAACACGACGTCCCCGCCCTCCACCGCGAGGCGGAGATAGATTTTTCCCTGGAGCTCGTGCGGCTCATAAAAAACGGGGACAACGATTTCTCACCCCCGGGCCTGGTGGTCTCGGGTCCCGGGGGCTCGGGCAAAACCCACCTCCTTTCGCGCTTCGCGAGGATCGCCATCCAAAACGGCGCCTTCTTTCTCATGGCGGACCTTTCGGGGGTCGGGGACCTCATGGAAACCGTTTTGGAGGGGGCGGTCCGTTCCCTCCCGATCCCCCTCCCCGCGCTCGGGGGAAAGACCCAGACGAACGTCCTGGTCGAAAACATATTGAAGACCGTGAACTTCAAAACCCCCGGGGACCTCGGCGCGAGACACGCCCGTTCCGACGCGCGCAAACTGAACGGGGACCTCGAAAAGGTCCTGGACAGGCTGGGCCGGACGTTCCCGAGGGAGAGCGCCGACCACGCCGAGGTGTTGAGGGCCGTTTTTCTTCTGAACTCGGAGGACCCCCTTCTGAAAAGAGCGGCCCTGAACTGGCTCCGGAGAAGGCCCCCCTCGATCCGGGAGCGGGAGAGGGCCGGTTTCGCGACCGAAAGGCCCGGGGCCCGGGAAACCTTCGCGGGGCTCTCCTTTTTCCTCTCCCTGAACGGGGGGATGACGGTCCTCGCCATGGACCGGATCGACCATCTGGCCTCCCTCTTCGACCCCGCGTCCCCCGACTCGCCGGGCTCCCCCGGGGACTCGGGGGGAAACCCCGGGGCCGAGGCCAGGAAGCTCGTGCGGGACGTCTCGGACGGCATCGGGAGGATCCCGGAACTCGCGAAAAGGACCCTGGCCGTGGTGTCCTGCCTCCCCGCCACCTGGGAACTGCTCTCGCGCCTTTCCCGCGACGCTTCCCTGGACCGTTACAGGAGACCCCCGATCCGTTTGGCCCCCATGACCGACCCCGCGATACCCGCGAAGATGGTGGCGGGGAGGATGAAAACCGCCTCCCGCAAGGCCGGCCTCGTTCTCCCCCACCCCACCTGGCCCTTCGCGCCCGGGGCCTTCGAAAACGTCCCGGGACTCCGCCCGAGGGTGCTTCTCGAGCGCTGCCACGAACTCGTGAGGGACATGCTCCTCGAGGGCGAAATCCGGGAGATCGACTCGATCTTCGGGGAAGGCCCCCCGGAACGCCCGGCGGGAGCCCCGCGCGACCCGGCGCGGCCGCCCGCGACCCCTCCCGGGGATTCGGCGGACGCGGAAGAGGCCCGGAACGCGCCCGGAGGCGCCCCGGACCGCGTCCCGGACGACATCCCGGACGACGCGGGCGACGCGCCGCCGGGGGAAAACGACCCGCCCCTCTTTTCCGAGGGCGTCTTCGTCTGGGGAGCCGGGGAAAACGACTTCGATCCGGAATCGACCCAATCCCTCTTGAGCGGCTTGAACATCGACTTCGGGGAGGACGCGGGCCTGTCCGTCAAGGAGGAGATCATGACCGGACGCGCCCCCGACCCCGCGGGCCCTCTCTTCGCCCGCCGGGACGAGCTCCTCCTCGAGGAGACCCGGGACCTCTTCAAGGACCCCGAAACGGAGGACGTCGTCTGGCCCGAGGCCTTCCGCGCCCTTTTGGAGCCCATGGTCGAAATTCTGAGGCTTCCCCCCTCCAAAACCCTGAGCCTCGAGCTCGGAACCGGGGAAAACCCCCCGGTCTTCCACGCGACCCTGTCCTTCCGGGACGCGAACGACAAGAAGGCCTCGCGAAAGCTCTTTCTGAGGGCCGCGAACGGAAACGACGGCGAATCCCTCGGGGAGGCCCTGGAAAATGCCCTGGAGCGTTCGGGAATCAATCCCGCGAACCCCGACCGGAGGCTCGTCCTCCTCCGTTTCTCCCCCAAACCCCAAGGGCGGGAAAGCGAAAGGGCCTTCGGTGAATTCGAGTCCCGGGGCGGCCTGAGGAGCAAACCCTCGGACGGGGACCTGGCGCTCCTGAACGCCGTCATGACCCTCAAAAGGGAATTTCGCGCGAACGAATTCCTGGCCTTCATGGAAAAAGCCCGCCCCTGGGAAAAGGTCCTTTTCCTGGAGGAATCCGTCTCCTGGGTCGCGGGAATCCCTTCCCGGGACTTCGTCTGAGCCCTTTCGGGGACGCCCGGGGCCCGACGAACCGAGGGGCTCCCCCGCCCCCTCCCGCCCCTTCCGGCCCCTCCCCGCACCCCCCTCAAAAGTTATTTTTGGTTTTTCGCGGGCATTATTGTAAAATGATGACTGTTGTCCGAACCATGGCGGCGGCGCCGGGGGGATTTTCGGGCCCGGGCCCGAAATCGGCCGTTCGCCGGCCTTCCCCCGAAAAACGCGCGAATCCCGGGGCGCCATCGGGCGACCGGCCCGCCCCCGCCCGACCCCGCCCGTTTTCGTCCTTTTTCGAGCGGTTTTTTTCGCGCGTATCGGTGCCTTTCCCGTTCCCGTTTCGGGTATTTTTCTTTTTCGCGCGCGGCGCGGCGACCCCCCCATCCCGCCCGCGCGGGTCCTCCCGGCGCCGCCCGAACGCTCCCCCGCCCCCTTTTCGTCGATTCAGCGAAATAAAACCATGATTTTTTTCGGGCGGCGGCGCCGTTCCTTCGGGGTTTTCCCTTTTTTCCCGGGGTCTTTTCCGGGTTTCGCGGGGGGCATCGGGGTCGCGGCGTTTTCCGGAACGCGAACCGCCGCGATCGGGACAAAAACGACAATTTTGGACGAATTCCCAAAAATATGAACAATTTCATCGTAAACGCGTTAAAAAGAGCCGCGGACCGGGGCGTCGCCGCCCTGGGGCTGGGGATGCGGGGGAAGCTCATCATCATCTTCCTCCTCGTGAAGATCATCCCCTTAATCCTCCTCGCCAGCATCGCCTGGCGCCAGGCGGCCATCCAGGGCGACACCCTGAAGGACATCGCGGTCGCGGACTCTTCCCTGGCCCTGAACAACATCGCGGTGGAAAACATCGAACGCATGTCCACCACCGCCGCGAAAAGCGTGGCCGACTTCCTGTACTCGAGGGACGACGACGTCCGTTTCGCGGCGGGCTTGGAGAAAACCCAAGGGGCGTTTCGAAATTTCCTCGACAACGTCAGGGGACGCCTGATGATAAGGTCCAGGTGGAAGCTCTCGGACGACCGAAAGTTCTGGGTCCCGGACGAAAGCCCCCCGGACCTCCCCGAGGGCCATTCCACGAACCCCGAAAACAACGACATGGACGGCTTCAAACCCCGTCCCCCGGAGCCCTTCGGCTTCCGGAACGCCCCGCTCTACGACGAGATAACCTACCTCGATTTGAACGGGCAAGAAGTCTTGAAATACGTCAGCCCCGAATCCCCCAAAAAGCTTCATCCCCTGAAAAAAGAACTCGCGGACGTTTCGAAGAAGGAAAACACCTACATAAAGGCCGAGACCTATTTCCCGGAACTGGAAAAGCTGGGGAAGGGGGAGGTTTACGTCTCCGACGTCATCGGGGCCTACCTCCCCTCCAATTTCATAGGGATGTACACGCCCGCCTTCGTGGAAAAGGCGGCCTCCGACAGGGGCTACGAGATCCCCTTCCTCCCGGAGGAACAGGCCTACGCGGGCATGGAAAACCCCAACGGCAGGTTTTTCGAGGGGATAGTCCGCTTCGCGACCCCGGTTTACGACGAAAACGACGTCAAAACCGGTTACGTCACCCTCGCCCTGAACCACGAGCACATAATGGAGTTCGTGGATCACCTGACCCCCATGAACGAGCGGGTCACGGAACACCCCAACGCCTTCGAGGGAAACTACGCCTTCATCTGGGACTACAAGTGCCGGAGCGTCGCCCACCCCAGACACCATTCCATCGTGGGATTCGACCCGGAGACCGGAAATCCCCAGATCCCCTGGCTCGAGGAGTCCATCTACGAGGAGTGGAAAAAGAGCGGGGTCATGAGGTGGGACGAGTACCTGAAAGAGGTCGATTACCCCGAGTTTTTCGAGCAGTCGAGGAGAAAGAAGCCCGCCCCGGAACTCACCCGCGAGGGTCTCGTGGGTCTTGACGGACGCTGGCTCAACAACGCCCCCCAGTGCACGGGCTGGATGGATCTGACCGCCACGGGCGGCTCGGGATCCCTCTACATCCTCTGGAGCGGCCTCTACAAGCTGAACACCGCGGCCGCCATCCCCTATTACACGGGACACTACGCCCCCTCCGAGGCCAACAATCACAGCGGGAGGGGCTTCGGCTTCGTGGCCATAGGATCGGGTCTCGAGTTTTTCACCATGCCCGCGACCGCGACCAAGAACAA
>JAITKT010000287.1 GCA_031278225.1 Deltaproteobacteria bacterium | reverse complement strand
CCGGGTCTGTGCCCCGGCGTCCGCGGTTTCGTCCGAATCCCCGGGGGCGGGCGCGACCGGACCTTCGGCCGTCCCCTTCCCGTCGGGGACCGCGGCGACCGATGCTTCCGCCGTCCCGTTCCCCGCCGGGGCCGACTCCGGGGAAGCCGCGGACGGGGTCGGGGGCTCGCGCTTCTCTTTTTCCCCCGCCTCTTTCCTCAGCTCGGGATAGACGCTTTCCGGGGAATGGAATTCGTCGGCGATTTCTCCCGCGGCCCCGGCGATTTTCGAGGTTTCCTCCCGGATCCCCTTGAGACCCAAGGGGTCTTCGGGATTCGCGGGATCCGCGAGGCTTTTCAGATCCTTTATCGCGTCGAGCTTCTGAATCTCCATGAGCTCCTTGTTCAGGGCGCTCTTTATCCCGCCGACGTAACCCGTGAGTTCCCTCCAGACTCGGACCAGTTTGGCCGCGGTCCCGGGAAGGCGCTCGGGCTTTATTACGACCAAAGCCACCAAAACGATGAATATTATCTCGCTTATGCCTATGCCCGGGGCCATCGGTGGGTTTCAAGCCTCGCTTCGCGCCTCCGTCGGGATTCCGGACGGGCGCCTTTCGGTCACTTCGGCGTTTCCAACTGATTCAGGATCCTCGCCGCCGCGCAAGCCGCCCCGTAACCGTTGTCGACGTTGACCACCGCTATCCCGGGGGAGCAGCTCAAAAGCATGCTCGCCAAAGCGGACTCCCCGCCTCTGGCGAGCCCGTAACCCACGGAGGTGGGGACGGCTATCACCGGTCTGGGGGTGAGGCCCCCCAGGACCGAGGCGAGCGCGGCGTCCAATCCCGCGACGACTATTATGACCTTGTGGGCGTTTATTTTTTCGAGGGCCCCCGAGAGCCTCCACAGGGCGGACACGCCGCTGTCCTCGAAGAGTTCGCGGGAAAATCCCAGGTATTCGAGGGTTCTCGCGGCCTCCCTCGAAACCGGGGCGTCGGAGGTTCCGGCCGACACCACCGCGACGTTCAGATCGGGGTCCCTCGCGGGAAGGGGTCTCGCGAAGGCCGTCCTCGAGACGGGATCGTGGTCGTAAAGGGCTTTCAGCGAATCGGGCAAGGCCCCGAAGACCTCGGTGGAAAGCCGGGTGAAGAGCACGGGACGGCTCTCCTTCTTTCCGAAGTTCTCCATGAGTTCCCTCAAAACGCCGAAAGGCTTCCCTTCGGAGAAGACCGCCTCGGGAAGTCCTATCCTCCCCGGTCTGTCGTGATCGAAAAGCACTCCCGAAGGGTCCATGGCATCCTCTCAAACGCGGCGGCGGCCAAAAAGTCCCGGTTCACCCGACAAAAGGCCCCGAACCGCCCGGATTTCCTAAGAGTCTGGGGAGAGGGGCCGGGGAACGCCAAAAAGGAAGGAAAAGCGAAAAGAACGAAAAAAAGGAAAAAGCGTCAGAACTCGAGACCCGGATAGAGGGGGAACTTTTTGGTGAAGTTCGCGACCATGTCTCTTATTTTTTTCAGATGACCGTCGTCGTCCGCGTTGCGGAGGGCCCCCACCACGAAATCGGCGACCTCGTCGATGTCGGACTCGACCATCCCGCGGGTCGTGAGGGCCGCGGTTCCCAAGCGCAATCCGGAGGTGATCGAAAAGCGCTCCCGGTCGAAGGGAACGGTGTTTTTGTTGGCCGTGATGCCGGCCTTGTCCAAGGCGATCTCCGCCTGCAGGCCGTTGATGTTCTTGTTTCTGAGATCGACCAGGACGAGGTGGGTGTCGGTTCCGCCGGAGACGAGCTTGTGGCCGGAGTCGGTCAGGTGTTGGGCCAGTCTCAGGGTGTTTTTGAGGATCTGCCTCTGATAGTCTATGAAGTCGGGTTCCAGGGCTTCCCCGAGGGCGGCCGCCTTGGCGGCGATCACGTGCAGGAGGGGACCGCCCTGGACGCCGGGGAAGATGGCGTCGTCGACGGCCTTGCCGTAAACCCTGCGGCACAGGATCATCCCCCCCCTGGGACCCCTCAGGGTCTTGTGGGTGGTGCTGGTGACGATGTCGGCCGGGGGCACGGGGGAAGGATACAAACCGGCCGCGACCATCCCCGCGAAGTGGGCCATGTCCACGATCAACATGGCTCCCGACCTGTCGGCCGCCTGCCTGAATTTCCCGAAATCTATGATCCTCGGGTAGCTGGAGGTCCCGGCCACGATTATCCTGGGCTTGACCTCCTCGGCCAGGCGAATCACCTCGTCGTAGTCAATGAGCTCGGTGTCGGGCTTGACCCCGTAAAAGCGGGTTTTGAAAATCTTTCCGGAAAAACTCGCGGGGGATCCGTGGGAGAGATGACCCCCGTGGGAGAGGTCCATGCCCAGGATGGTGTCCCCGGGTTTGGCCGCGGCGAAATAGGCCGCCATGTTGGCGGAAGAGCCGCAGTGGGCCTGAACGTTGGCGTGCTCCGCCCCGAAGAGCTTTCTGGCTCTGGTTTGGGTCAGGTGCTCCAGTTCGTCGGCGTACTCGCATCCGCCGTAGTAACGGGCTTCGGGATAACCTTCGGCGTATTTGTTGGTGAAAACGGACGACGTTATTCTCAAAACGTTTTCCGACACGAAATTTTCCGAGGCGATCATCTCCAGTTTGTTGCGCTGACGCTCCATCTCCCTTTTGAGGATGGCCTCCAACGGCAAATCCGACCGGATCTCTGTGTTTAATGAAACCATGACTAATCTCTACCGTGAAATCGTGAAGTTTCGAAACGAAGCGTTCGCGTCGCGAAACGCGCTTTTGAAATCCCCCCGGAAAATCGACGTCCCCCTTCCCGCGGGTGTCCGTCGCCGAGCCGCCCCAATTGTTTCACATAAGCCTCGCGATTGGGCTTTCGCGACTTCCGGGAGCCGCCGCCAAAACCGTTTGGCGAAAATTTCCGGTTTTTTTTCTCGCGTCTCGAATCGGGTCGGAACCCCGGGGAAGGATTGTTGTTTTAACGAAGTTCTTTTCGAAGGGCTTTTCCAAAGCCCGGACGAAGCGTCCGCTCAGGAAAAAAGGGCCAGGCGTTCGGCGTGACGCCCGCCCTCGAAACCGGTTTCCAGAAAGGCCTTCGCGATGGCGAGCGCCAGACTCGGGCCCAGGACCCTCGCTCCCAGGGCCAGAACGTTGCAGTCGTTGTGGGCGCGGGCCATCCTCGCGGAAAATTCCGTGTGGCAGTTGGCCGCGCGGATGCCGGGGGTTTTGTTGGCGACCATGGCCATGCCTATGCCCGTCCCGCAAACGAGGATCCCGAAAGAGGCTTCCCCGGACGCGACTTTTTCGACCGCGGCCTTGGCTATGAGGGGATAGTCGACGCGTTCCGTCCCGACGGGACAGCCGAGGTCCAGGACCGCGTGCCCCTCGCTCTCCAAAAAAACCATGAGCTCGGCCTTCAAAAGAGGGCCGGCGTGGTCCGAACCGACGGCGATTGTGAATTTTCGCGTCATGTCACCCGCCCCCCGAACGCCCGGGAAAAAGCCTCGGAAAACCCCCCGGGAAACGCTCGGGCCGATTTTTTCCGGGTTTTCGCCTCACTTCTCCCGAGGCACCCACTTGTAGGCGTCCCCGTCCTTTTCCACTCTTCCGATTCCGGGGAAAGGCAGGTGCGCCCCGGAGACGAGGGTCGTTTTGGCGGGGTCCGCGGTCAGACGCCCGAAAAGAGCGATCCTCGTCGCGGCCGCCGCGGCCGGGTCGACGTCGTAGGTGACCGTCACGTCCGGACGCCGGAACTGAACCGGTTGGACGTGGGTTATGTCGCCCCAGGCGAGAAAAGGACCCGCGGAGCCCTCGAACTCGAAACCCGTGTGACCGGGGGTGTGTCCGTAAAGTTTGACGGGCGCCAAACCGGGGACGGGAATCTCGTCGCCCTCGAAGGCCAGGTATTTCCCGGATTCCCGGTAGGGGGCGATTGCCTTTTTGGCGAGCTCCGTCCCGGAGACGGAACCGGTTTCGGGGATGAAGTAATCGACGTCCGCCTTGGGCACGATGAGGGTGGCGTTGGGGAAGGCGGCCTTCCCTTCCGAATCGACGAGTCCCCCGACGTGGTCCCCGTGAAAATGGGTGATGAGCACGTAGTCCGCGGCTTCGGGGGAGAGTCCCGCTTTGGCGAGGTTGGGGACGAGATCGGAACCCGCGCCGCCGACTCCCGTGTCAATCAGGAAGAGCTTACCGTCCTTCTTCACCGCGAAGACGTTTATCCAGCTCGGAAAACCTCCCGCGGGAACGCCCGCGTCGGCCGACATTTTGTCGAGCTCCTCCCCGGACGCGCCCTTGAGGATTGAATAAGCCGTTTTCCCGACGCTCCCCGAAAGCGCGGTTATCTCCAAATCCCCGTGTTTGAACGCGACGAAACCTTCCGCCGCTTGGGCCAGGAGGATTTTGGCGGAGAAGAAACCCAAGACGAAAGTGATCAAAAACAGGAAATGAAGGAAAAACGGCTTTGACGACATGGTTTTGCCTCCGGTGTCAAGAAAACATATTAACCGAAAAGAAACCCCGAATTCAACACCTCGATGCCGCCCGAAAACCGCTCGCGGACCCTTCGAAAGCGGGTTCCGGCGGCGTCGGAAAGCGTTCGCGGGAAGGCGGGCGCGCGGGCCCGGGTCGGCCCGGCCGCGAGGAACGCGCGAAAAAAATTTTCCCGCGTCCCCGGGGCGTTTTTCGGAAAAAGAAAACCCCGGGAACGAGGGAAATTTCCGGGGCGGCGGCGGATTCGAGCCTTACCGATCCGTTTTGTCTTCGGCGTTTCGGCGAACGCGCGGGCGGATTCGCCTTCGAATTTTTCAAGCGAAGGTTCGCGGGGGGGGGGCGTCCGCCGGGCAGTCGCCGGGCCGTCGCCGGGGCGTCATCAATCCAAGGGAGGATTCGCGAAATTTTTTAACGTCCGCCCGCGGCGTTTCGCGGGGAAAATCCGAAAACGACGGGCGGGAAAAATTTTTTGGGGGGACGCGTCCGGGGGCCCGCGCGGGGTCTCCGCGGGGATCCGGGCGGAAACTCAGCCGAAGGCGTCGGGAGCGCCGAAAATCACGGCCCCGTTGGTTCCCCCGAAACCGAAGGAGTTGGACATGACGGCCTTCAGGGCCTTGTGTCTTTTGACGTTGGGAACATAGTCGAGGTCGCAGGCGGGATCGGGGTTGTCGAGGTTTATGGTGGGGGGAAGGATCCCGTCCCGGATGGCGAGAATCGAGAAAACCGCCTCCACCCCCCCGGCCGCGCCCAGCAAATGCCCGGTCATGGATTTGGTGGAGCTCACGGCGAGGTCCCGGGCGTGCCCCTTGAAGACGTCCTTTATGGCCAGGGTCTCCATGCGGTCGTTCAACTCGGTCGAGGTCCCGTGGGCGTTCACGTAACCGATGTCGGAGGGGGAAAGATTCAGGGACCGGGCGTCGTCCAGGGCGGCTTCCATGGCGAGTCTCGCCCCGATGCCGTCCTCCGGGGGAGCGGTGATGTGAAAGGCGTCGCCGCTGGCCCCGAAGCCCAGGACCTCGGCGCGGATTTTGGCGCCCCTGGCCCTGGCCCGCTCCATCTCCTCGAGGAGGATGACCCCGCTTCCCTCCCCGACCACGAAACCGTCCCGGTCCCTGTCGAAGGGGCGGGAGGCTTTTTCGGGCTCGTCGTTTCTGGTGGAAAGGGCCTTGATCGCGTTGAAGCCGGCCACCGCGAGGGGCGTGATGACCGCCTCGGTCCCGCCCGCGAGCATGGCCTCATAGCCGTTGTCGCGGATGTTCTGGAAGGCGATGCCGATGGCGTGGGTCCCGGCGGCGCAGGCGGTGGCGCAGAGGATGTTGGGACCCCTGAGTCCCAACTCTATGCCCACCTGACCCGAAGACATGTTCCCGATGAGCATGGGTATGAAGAAAGCGGAAACCCTGTCGGGTCTGCCCTCGAGGAGGATCTTGTGGTTCTCCTCCATGGTCCTCAAACCCCCCAGGCCGCAACCCAGAGAGACGCCCATTTTGGGGGAGAGTTCCGGGGTCACGGCGAGTCCCGAGTCCGACAAGGCCATCTTCGACGCGGCGACCGCGAACTTGATGAAGGAGTCGAGGCGCCTCGCGCTCTTCTTGTCCATGTACTCTTCGGCGTTGAAATCTTTGACCTCGGCCGCGATCCCGGTTTTGAGGTTAACGGGATCGAACTTCCCGATTCGAGCCACGCAGCTCTTCCCCTCCAGAACGTTGGACCAGGCCTTTTCGACACCCGTTCCCGCGGGAGTCACGAGACCGAGCCCGGTCACGGCCACCCGCCTGGGATTAGTCGTCCGCACCGATACCCGTCCTTTCCCTCAACTCTGGTGTTTGGAGATGAAGTCCAAGGCGTCCTTGACGGTCTTTATGGACTGGACCACCTCGTCGTCTATCTTGATCTGGAACTCCTCTTCCATGCCCATCACGATCTCCACGAGGTCCAGGGAATCCGCCCCCAAGTCGTCTTGGAACGAGGACTCCTCCATGATCTCGGAGGGTTCGACGGCCAGTTGATGGGAGACTACCTTTCTGATGCGATCCAAAATTTCTTCGGACATGCTTTAAACTCCTGCTTGAAAATTCGCCATGATTTCCGGGGACCGGCCCCGAAAGGGGATTTGTTCGTGTCGTGAAATAACGAGGGGGAAAAAGGGAAACGAAAAAGTCGTTCGGGCCGCGTTCAGGCCAAGTGAAGCCCGCCGTTCACGTGAATCGTGACGCCCGTCAGGTAAGAGGCCTCGTCCGAGGCCAGAAAGGCCACCGCGCGAGCGACGTCGGCCGGGCTCCCGAAGCGCCCGAGGGGGATTTTCGCGAGAAATCGTTCCCTCAACCCGTCGTTCAACTTGCCGGTCATGTCGGTTTCCACGAAACCCGGGGCCACCGCGTTGACCGTGACGCCCCGGGGGGCGAATTCCAGGGCCATGGTCTTGGTGAGACCGATTATCCCCGCCTTGGAGGCGGCGTAGTTGGCCTGACCCGGATTCCCGGTGAAAGCCACGACGGAACTCACGTTGATTATCCGCCCGCGGCGCTCTTTCAACATGTGTCTCGCCGCGAGCCGGGAAAGCGAAAAGACGCCCCAGAGATTGACGTCCAGGACGGCGCGGAAGTCTTCCTCGGTCATCCTCAGGGAGAGGCCGTCCCTGGTTATCCCGGCGTTGTTGACGAGGATGTCGAGGCGCCCGGTCTTGTCGAGGATGTCTTTGATCGCGGCCTCGCCCGCGGCGGAGTCCTGGACCGCCCAGCGGGAGGCCTCCGCGTCGGCCCCGAGGGCCCGGATCTCTTCCAAGACGCCGTCGACCGCCTCGACGCGGGGACCGGCGTGGGTCAGAAACAGGCGGGAACCGGGAAAAGTCCCGGCCAGCTTCAAAGCGACGGCCTTGCCTATGCCCCTGGTTCCCCCGGTCACGAGGATGGTTTTTGACATGTTCGCTCCCGCGAGTCGTCACCCGGCCGAAGGCCCGGGGGGCCTCAGGCTTTCTCGTCGGTCTTCGCGACCTTTATTTCGAAGAGTTTCCTGTCCCTGTAACGGCCGCACGCGGGGCAGGCCGTGTGGGGGACCGTGAAGTTTCCGCAATTGGGGCAGGTGGACAGGGTCGGGGAGATGGCGGTGTAATGCGTCCTTCTCTTTCTCGACTTCATCTTGGATTTTTTGTTCTGTGGAACGGCCATTTGAAAATCACCTCGAATCTTTGACGCTCGTTGAAATCGTCCGGCGCGGGCGCCGGTCCCGGGACGCCGTCAGTGACGGGTCACGGCGCGGTCCCCGCACCCGCAGGGACCGTCGTTCAGGTTGGCTCCGCATTCCGGGCACAGACCCGGGCAGTCGGGCTTGCAGACGGCCTTTATGGGCCAGGAAAGCCAAAAAAACTCGCAAATCAGGGGGGTGAGGTCGAAACTTCCGCCCCGGACGGGGATCAGGGGTTCCAACTCGTCATCGCCGAAGCTCTCGCCGGAAAGTCCCAACTCCACCGCGTCGTCCACCGCGTCCCCCACCTTGCCCACGAAGGTCGCGAGACATCTGGCGCAGATCATTTCCACCTTGACGGCGAAGACCCCCTTGACGTGAAGCGTCTTCCCGGTGAGGCACAGCTCCAGATTGCCCCTCAGGGACGTGAGGAGATTGGGGGGCTCGGCGTTCTCTTCCCCGCCCGCCCGCAAATAAGGAGCGAGGAGCGAGGGGGAAAGGGCGAATTCGCATGTTACGCCGGTCTCCGGCCAGGTGTCCAGAGAAAATATGAGGTTGTCTTTCGCGTTTTCCATGCGGGGCCTTCGAAAGAGGGGGCGGCGTCACTCGGCGCCGGGGGAGTTTTCCCCGACGGCGGGGGCGTCTTCCGCGTCCCCGCCGGAGGACTGACCGGAAGAGTCGGAAACGGACCCGGAAACGGATCCGGAAACGGCCTCGGGGGCGGCCGGGGCGTCGGTCGCGGTGACCGGGGACGAGGGGGTCCCGACGTCGGAAGCGGTTCGGGAAGCGGCCGGTTCGGTCGCGGGTTCGTTCGCGGGTTCGATCGGTTGAACGGCGGGCGCGGTCGCGGAGGAAGCGGCGACGGGCACCGCGTCGAAGTCGTCTTCCGTGATGACGGAACGGCCGCCGCCGCTCTTGGCGTAGAGCGCCAGGGTGAGGGAGG
>JAITKT010000451.1 GCA_031278225.1 Deltaproteobacteria bacterium | reverse complement strand
CGCGGTTCTTCGTCAGCCATAATATGTCATTTAAACCATAAAATCACTTATTTACGGATATTTTAAGTAAATATTTTGGCGGGCCGTCGGCGGCCGAAACCGCTCCCGCTCTCGCTTTTTTCATGATTATGGCGTAATCTTAACATACGTCAAGATTTTTGTTTTTCGGTTTTGCTACTCTCGGACCATCGAACAGCCCGTTTTGTCTTCCTTCTCCTCCTCCTCAATCACAACGCCGGGCGGTGAGCTTATGGGAAAATTAAAACAAATGTACGGGGTATATAAGTGGAGATGGGCGTTCTGCCTGGTTTTCGGACTTTTGGCGGGCGTGACCGTTTATCTCCTCTACGTTTCCCGGGCCTTTTCCTACGCGAACGATCTTCCCGAAACCTGCCTGAACTGCCACATAATGGGCACTTACTACCAGTCGTGGAAGGGCAGCTCCCATTACGCCCGGGCCACCTGCAACGATTGCCACGTGCCTCAGGACGGTTTCGCCAGAAAATGGTATTTCAAGGCCACCGACGGGCTTTATCACGCGGCCGTCTACACGTTGAGCGCGGAACCTCAGGTGATTCGCCCGAGGGCTGGCTCGAACAGGGTCATCATGGAAAATTGCATCCGCTGCCACGAACAGCTGGTCACCGAGTTCACCCGCATGAACGTCAACATGAACGACGCTTTGGCGGGAAAGGACAAGACCTGTTGGGACTGCCACAGGGATCTCGCCCACGGCGGCGTAAGCGGCCTGGGCACGACCGACAACCTTCCGAATCCTTTTCCCGAATCGCCGGCTCCTCAATGGCTCCGGAACATGCTTTAAATCCAGGGGGTAAATGATGTCATTGAAAGAAAAATTTTCCACAGGGCCCTGGCTCATCGGTATCTTTATTTTTTGCGGGGCCATGGCCGGGGTCGTGCTTTTGGGTCTTCTCGCCGCCGTCGTGACGGAGAAGAGGAGCGAGGTGGCCTCGATTTTCAACAACAAGGTCGAGGACATCAAGGGCATAGAACCCAAAAGCGAGAGATGGGGAAAGAATTATCCCCGGGAGTATCAGACCTTCAAGCAGACTTCCGAAATGAATTTCAAATCCAAGTATCTGGGGAACATGCCCGAGGACATCCTCGAGGCCCGGCCCGACATGGTCATCCTGTGGGCCGGCTACGCCTTCGCGAGGGATTACAGGGCGCCCCGGGGACACTGGTACACCATCGAGGACATGCGCGCCACCCTGCGCGTCGGCTCCCCGGGGGTGGGGGACTCCAAGGACCTCCAGCCCGCCACCTGTTGGACCTGCAAGAGCCCCGACGTCCTCCGGATGATGGAAAAGATGGGCGTGGCGGAGTACTACAAGGCGCCCTGGAGCAGCTTGGGTTCGGAGATCGTGAATCCCATAGGATGCGCCGACTGCCATGACCCGGAGACCATGGAGCTCACCATCACCCGTCCCGGCGTGATCGAGTACTACCAAAGAACGGGAGGAGACGTGAAGAACGCCACCATAGGCGAGATGAGGAGTCTCGTCTGCGCCCAGTGCCACGTCGAATACTATTTCAAGGGCGACGGCAAGTACCTCACCCTGCCCTGGGACAAGGGCCTGAAGGCCGAGGACATGGAGGCCTACTACGACGAGCTGGAGTATTCCGACTTCGTCAACGCGGTCTCCAAAACCCCCATCATCAAGACCCAGCATCCCGACTACGAGCTCTTCCTCATGGGACCCCACGGCGAGAAGGGCCTTTCCTGCGCCGATTGCCACATGCCCTACGTTTCCGACGGAGGGGTCAAGTACTCCAACCACCATCTGGTGAGCCCCCTGAAAGACATCTCGGCCAGCTGCCAGGTCTGCCACAGGGATTCCGAGGAGACCCTCCGCAATCTGGTCTACGAGCGCTTCGATTCCATCGTCGAACTCAGAAGCAGGTTGGAGCCCGAACTCGCCAAGGCCCACATCCTCGTGAAGATCGCCATGGAAAACGGCGCCACGGACGAGGAGCTCGCCCCGGTCCGCAAACTCATAAGGGCGGCCCAATGGCGTTGGGATTTCGTGGTGGCCTCCCACGGCGCGGCCTTCCACGCCCCCCTGGAGTCGGCGAGGGTTCTCTCCCACGGCATCGACAAGACCTTCCAGGCCCAGCTCCTCGCGAACGAGATTCTCTTCAAGCACGGGGTCACCGAATTCGATCTCCCCGACATCTCGACCAAGGAGAAGGCCCAGAGCTACATAGGCCTCGACATGCCGCTTCTGGAAGCCCAGAAGGCCGAGTTCATGAAAACCGTCGTTCCCAAATGGATCGAGACCGCCAAGGCCAACGGCAGGATTTGACGCCGACCCGGCGACTCCTTGACTCACCCCTCCACAATCCCCCCGAACGGTCCGAAAATCCCCTTTTTTCGGGCCGTTCGGGGCTTTTCCCCCAAACGCGGTTTTCATCTTCGGAAAGGCGAGTCCCTTGGCTGACGTCGGTCTCAAAAACAAACGGTTGAATCGCTTGTCCCTGGGTCTTTTGACGGCGGGGGCCGTTTTTTGCGGGGGAATCGTCACCTCTTTGGTTGTCGGGCCCCTCGACCTTTCGGCTTTCGCCGCCCCCGCGAGTCATTACGTCGGAATCTTCGTGATTTTCTTCGGGTTGGCCGCGATTCCCTTGGGAAAGACCCGGTTTTTCGGGTTCTTTTCCGGAGGGGCCTTTTCCCTGTCCTTGATGCTCTTTATTTTGCTTCTTTCCCTCGTCATGGGATTCGTGCCTCAAAGAATCCCCGGGTCCGGGGGGGAGGGTTTCCTTCGGGGCCTTGGTCTCTTCAATCTCACGACTTCCTGGCCCTTCGTGTTTTTGTATCTCGCCATGCTCCTGTCGCTTTCCGCGACCGTCATGAGGACCGTCCCCAAATTCAAAAAGAGGAAGATCTTTCTCGCGAACCATCTGGGGCTCTTCCTGGTTCTTCTCGCGGCGGGCATCGGGGCCCCCGATCGGGAACAGCACGTCATGAGGGTTTTGGAGGGCGAGGTCGAATGGAGGGTCGAAGGCCCGAAGCCGGGGGAGGTGCTTCAACTTCCCGTCGCGGTGAGGCTCGACGATTTTTCCATGGATGAATGGCCCGCCCACTTGGCCGTCATCAAAAAGAACACCGGAACCGCGCTTCCGGAGGGAAGACCGGCCCTGTTCTTTTTGGACGACCCCGGGGGCCAGAGGGGAATCCTGGACCTGGAAATCGAGGTCCTGGAATTCCTGGGAAAGGCGGTTCCCGTGGGGGACGGCGTCTTCGCGAGGGCCGTCATGAAGGCCTCCACCCAGGCCGCCAAACTCCGCGTGAAAAGCTCTTTGACGGGAATCGACTCGGAAGGCTGGGTGGCCGGGGGAAACAGATTCGTCATGCCCCAACCCCTGACCCTGGACGACGAGAGACTGCTCGTCATGTCAAGACCCGAGCCCAAACGTTTCGCCTCTCTCGTGAAAGTTTTCACCGAGGAGGGGATCGAAAAGGAAGGCGAGATTCTCGTGAACAAGCCCCTCCGGGCGGGTGATTGGATGGTCTACCAACACGGCTACGACAACCAGGCCGGAAACCTTTCCGCGTGGAGCAGCTTCCTTCTCGTGAGAGACCCCTGGCTCTTCGTCGCCTACGCCGGATTCGTTCTCATGGCCCTGGGCGCGTTCGGGCTCGTCGTCATGGGCGCCGACAAGGGCGCGAACACCGGAGCCGCGAACAAGGCCGCGAACGACGTCTCCGGCAAGGCCGTCGACATTGCCAAGGACAAGGGGGCGGACTGAAATGCGCTGGACTCACTTCGAATTTTTCGGGCCCCTCGCGATTCTTTTCTGGCTCCTGGGCCTGTGGTTCGTTTTGAAAAAGAACGACAAGGCCGTTCTCGCGATTGCCATCGGCGCGGCGGTCAGCCTCGTTTTCATAATCGGGCTTTGGATCGGCCTGAAAAGACCCCCCTTCCGGACCATGGGGGAGACCAGACTCTGGTATTCCCTCTTTCTTTCCGTCCTGGGCATACTCGCCCACAGGCGCTGGGGTTACCCCTGGCTCCTCGCCTTCGGGGCCGCGTTGGCCATCGTCTTCGCGGCGGTGAATCTCCTGAAGCCCGAGATCCACTCCAAAACCCTGATGCCGGCTCTGATGAGCCCTTACTTCATACCCCACGTGACGCTCTACATCCTCTCCTACGCCCTCCTCGCGGCGTCGGCGGTCGGAAGCGTCGTCATCATGGTGAAACGAAGGAAAGGCGCGGAGGATCCGAAACTCTTGGACCTCGTCGACAATCTCGTCCACGTGGGTGTCGGGGCCCTGATGCTGGGACTCATCCTGGGCGCCCTCTGGGCCAAGGCGGCCTGGGGCCACTATTGGTCCTGGGACCCGAAAGAGACCTGGGCCTTCGTCACCGCTGCCGCCTTCCTGCTCTACATCCACCTGAGACGGATTGGCCTTAAAAACGCCCTGACCCTGTGGGTGCTCCCGGTCGCTTTTCTTTTTCTCATGATGACCTGGCTGGGGGTCAATTATCTTCCCACCGCGGCCCAAAGCGTTCACGTGTATTGAGATTCCTTCGGGAACGAAAGAAAAGAGGGGAGCTTTCGAAAGGAATCTCCCCCTTTTTTTCGCCGTTTCGTTTTCGTCGTTTCGTTTTTCCGGTGTCGGGTTTTCAAGCGGCCGCGGGTTTTTTCGTCTTCGCGAGCCAAGTGACCGCGATCAGGAAAACGAAACAAACCGCGCAGAGCATGTAGATTTCCGCGGCGGAAAAAATGTGTCCCTGGGCGGTTATTTGTCGGCTCAAGTTTCCCAGTGCCTCGCTTTCCCCGAGGCCCGCCGCGTTCATGCCTTCCATGGCCCGAAGATATTCCGGGTCGAGTCCGTCGATTGATTCGACGAGCCGCGAATGATGGAAGGCCTCCCTTCTTTCCCAGAGGGTGGTCGCGACCGAGGCGCCGATTCCACCGAAGAGGGTGCGGAGACAGTTGAAGAGGCCCGAGGCCCCGGCCATTTTGGAGGGTTCGAGGCCGATGAAGGCCAGACTCGTGATGGGAACGAAAAAGAGGGCGAGCGCCAAACCCTGGACGAATTGGGGAATGACCACGAATTTCAAATCCGCCCCCGGCGCGAACCCGGTTCTCATGAGCATGCACAGGGCGAAGACCAAAAAGCCCGCGGATATCATGATTCTCGGATCCCCCCTGCCCCCGAAGCGCCCGATGACGGGGGTCAGAAGGACGGGAAGAATCCCCACGGGAGCCGTGGCGAGACCGGCCCAAGTGGCCGTGTATCCGTAATGGGTTTGAAGAAGAAGGGGCAAAAGCACCACGGTCCCCAGGTAGAGCATCATCCCGAGGCTGATGAGGGTCGCGCCCACGGTGAAATTCCGGTGTTTGAAAAGGTCCGGATCCATCAAGGGATTGGGATTGTGCTTTTCCCAGGCGATCAAAAAGGTGATTCCGACGACCGACGAAATTCCCAGTCCCAGGATGAGGTCCGAGTTGAACCAATCGAGCTCTTTCCCCTTGTCGAGAAGGAGTTGGAGCGAGCCCACCCCGACGGCCAGAAAGGCGAAGCTCAGGGCGCTCCAGGAGGCCTTGGAGACGGGCGACTCCCGCGGGCCGAGGACGGGGTGGACGAGCGCCGCGACGAGAACCCCCAAGGGGACGTTTATGAAAAAGATCCGGCTCCAGTGATGGTTGTCGCTTATGAACCCCCCCAGGACGGGACCGACCACGGGGGCGACGGAGACGGTCGCGGACCACAGGGCGAGGGCCAAGACCTGAAACTTCGTCGGGTAGTTGTTCATGAGGAGGGTTTGGGCCAAGGGAATCATGGGACCCCCGGCCGCCCCCTGGAAGATCCGGAAGAGCACCAGAAAAGTCAGATCCGGGGCGAGACCGCAGAGAAAGGACGCGAGGGAGAAGAGAAGGGCGGAAGCCGTGAAGACCCTCACCTCCCCGAAGCCCCGGGCGAGTTTTCCCGTGAGGGGCAGGACTATGGCGTTCGCCGCGCTGTACGAGGTTATGACCCAGGTGCCCTGGGAGTACGAGGCCCCGAGGTTTCCCGCGATGGTGGGGATCGCCACGTTGGCTATGGTGGAGTCCACCACCTGCATGAAGGTCGCGAGGGGCAGGGCGAAGGTTATGAGGGCCAGCTTGTGTCCCGAAAGGGGAGGCCGCGATGGTCCGGGAGGTCCCGCGCGTCCGTTCACGGGAACTTTTTCCCCGCCGTGCCGGAAATCGCCGACGGGCTCGCGGTTTTCGCGGTTTCCGCCAAACCCGCGAATCCGTCCGGCGTCCCGAGGCAGGCTTCCAGTTCCTCTTTCGCGAGGGCGCGGACGCCCGAGACGTCCTCGGTCAAAACCTCGGTCTTGAAGTTCCAGCGTTCCCGTCTTTTGACGTTCGCGGCCGTCGTTCCGTCCGTCCGTATTTCCACCCGGCAGGAGAGTCCCAAAATGAGGGGCGCGTCCCCGAGGTCATCCGCGTCCAGGGTTATGCGGACCGGAACCCTCTGCACCACCTTGATCCAGTTCCCCGTGGCGTTTTCCGGGGGAAGGAGCGAAAAGACGGAACCCGTGCCGGCTCCCAGTCCCTCCACGACCCCCCTTATGACCGTCTTCTTTCCGAGCATGTCGACCGTGACCCGGGCGGGCATTCCGGGCTTTATCCTTCTCAGCTGACTCTCCTTGAAATTGGCGTCCACCCAGAGCTCGTCGTCCGCGGCGACCATCAGAACCGGGGCCGACGAGTTGACCCGGCTCCCGAGTTGCGCCGTTCTTTTCGCGACCTTTCCCGAGACGGGGCTCTTTATTTCCGAGCGGGCGAGATTGAGCCAGGCTTCCTCCATCGCGGCCGCGGCGAGGAGGATAGAGGGGTGGGCATCGGGAGGTCCGGGTCCCAAAAGACTCAAGGTCGAGGCCAGCTCTTCTTTGGCCGCGGCGAGCCTCGCCCCCGCGATTTCCAAGGCCGCCTCGTGACGCTCCATTTCCGCGGCGCTGATGGAATTTTTGGCCGCGAGGATTATTCCCCTTTCCCGATCGTTTCGGGCGAGAAAGAGCTCGCTTTCGAGGGCCTTGACGTTCGCCGCGAGTTTGTTTTTGGTGGCGTCGAGGCTTTTGAGGTTGAGACAGGCGCTCCTGAGGCCGTTTTTGGCCGTTTCCAGGGAAAGCGCGGCGTCGGTCGCGTCGAGACGAATGAGGGTGTCTCCCTTTTTGACCCTTTGGGTGTTGTCGGCCAAAATTTCCACGACCGTCCCGCCCGCGAGGGGCGCGACCCTCACGATGTTTCCCTGGACGTAGGCGTCGTCGGTGGAAACCGTTCCCCTCCTGAAGAGGTGCCACCATCCGAAGATAAGGGCCCCCAAGACCGCGAAAACGAGGAAGGCTTTGACGAGGGCTTTGGCCCCGTTTTTCCGGGAAGGCGCGGGGCGTCCGGTTTCCGCGGGCCCCGGGCCTTTCGGCCCCGCGGGGACGGCGAATTTCGGGTCGTCAGTCGGCGGGGTTTCCGTCGGTTTGGGCATGCGCTTCCTCGGGGTTTCGGGTTTCGGGATTGTTCGGGGTTTCGAGATCGCGCCGCGCCCCGGGATCGTCGGGATTCCAAGGGTTTTCGGGATCCGCGGGAGTGACGGGTTCGGCGGGAACCGCGAGATCGGCGCGAACGTCGGGAGCGACGGGAGTTTCCACGGCCGGGTCGCTCGCCGGGGCGGTTTCGGCGGCCGCTTTCGCGACGGTTTCGGCCGCGGCCTCGCGGGCCTTCCGGCCCTCTTCTTCCGGGTTGTGAATTATGCCCCGCACGGTCAGGGCCTTGATGTGCTTCAGGAGATTGGGGACGGGTATCTCGATGTTGTAGATCATCTCCCAGTTGTGTCTGGAGAGGAGATTTATGTAGAGCGAGGAGAAAATCGAGATGAAGAGCATCTCCGGGATGATGTCCGGGTGGATGAGCTTATCGTCCTGACCCTTCTTTATCTTTTCGGAGAAGGACAAGAAGGAATATTCGCTCATCCTTTCCTTGAGGAATTTCCTCATGGGGTGCGAGTCGCTGGCGAGCTCGCGGGTCCAGAGGGCCAGAAACCACGGGTATTCGGTCGCTATCTCGAACATTCTCTCCTGAAGGGAGGTGACCATCTTCACCGGGTCTTCCTCGTTTTTCATGATGTCCCAGTAACTTTTCACGAGGGGCACCAGATAGAATTCCAGTGTTTGGAGAACGAGTTCCTTCTTGTTGTGAAAATAGTAATAGATGGCGGCCGGCGTGACTCCGGCGCGGGTCGAGATGTCTTTGAGGGAAAAATTGGTGATTCCCTGTTCGCTCAAGACCTCGATGGATTTTTCCAGGATGATGTCTTTGATCTTGGGACCGTCGGGGGGCGGGGTCGGGGGTCGACCGACGTGGCGCCTTTGCGGCATCGAATTCATCTTTCACCTCCGCGGAAGATCGCGTTGTTTGGTTGTTTCCGATGTTGAAGAACGGTGTTTTTTCGCGGCGGATCAATTAATTCTCGTGTCAATTAATATCATTCCGGCGCGGCGCCGACAAAAAAACCTCTATGGATTTTTCCGGGATGATGTCTTTGATCTTGGGACCGTCGGGGGGCGGGGTCTGGGGTCGACCGACGCGGCGCCTTTGCGGCATCGAATTCATCTTTCACCACCGCGGAAGATCGCGTTGTTGGGTTGTTTCGGATTTTGAAGAACGGTGTTTTTTCGCGGCGGGTCAATTAATTCTCGTGTCAATTAATATCATTTTAGCGCGGCGCCGACAAAAAAACAAGGCCTTTCGCCCTTCGGACGAATATGGCGGCCGGTCCCCGGGCGCGTTCGGTTTTCGGATCCGCGGAGAACCCGTCGCCGGAGGGGTCGGTGGTTTCCCGGGTCGGTCTTCATTCGGCGCCGGTCAAATGATTCGCGCGTCAATTGATGTCGTCGCGACGCGGCGAAACCGACAAAACAAGTCCTCGGGCCCGTAGGACAAAACAAAGGCGTTCCCCCGAAGCTCCGGGGTCAGGGGAAAAGGGGATGCCGCGCGGGGCGTAGGAAGCGAAGACCGGAAGCCGGGAGAGCCGCGGACGAAAAAAAAAAGGGGGGGTTTCGGGGGCGAAAAAGGGGTTTTTGGGGGAAATTAGGGGGATTTCGGGGTTTTTTCGGGAGAAGATCGGGGCGGGCGGGGGATGATTTCGGCCCGAAGCCCTCGGCCGGGGTCCGGGGGGTTCGGATTTTTCGCGGGAACCCGATCCGCTTTGAGGGGCGAGACGGACAAACCCCCGGAAAACGATTATCCGGGAAGGCCGGGGAAAACGAGGGAAAAAACATCGCGGAAACCGGGAAAAATTCCCCCGAAAAATTCAGTGGAAGAACAAAGTCAGGACGTAAGTCGAAGCGCCGAAGACGATGGTGAGAAAGGGGATGACCAACGGGTCCAGATCGGTTTTGGCGAGGAGTGGAAGGCTCACCCCGATTTCCGTCGCTTTTTGTCTCAAGGCGAGCGTTTCCTCGTTCGTGAGATGACCCACCTGGTCGTTGTCCTCCAATTTTTTCGCGGCGAGCGTCGCTTCCCTTATTCTTTTCGAGTAGCCGATGATGGAGTGCTTTCTGGCGTAGTAGTAGATTAAGCCCAAGATTGGGCCCGCCAGGGCGAGGGGGGTGAAATCCCCGGTGAAAAACAGGGTGGCGGCAAGGGCGACGAAGGCGACGATAACGGGCCACAAGCCTCTCGCGATTTTGGAACCCCTGGTTTTGTCCCGGGGAAAATAGTCGGTAATCACCCTGGAGAGGTCGATGCCGTCGGCCCAGAGGTTGTATTGTTTGTCTTTGTAGGCGAAGACCGCGTGGGCCGCGGGAAGGAGACCCGGCTGCACGAAGTCCGGTTTTCTTTTGGAGTTGAAATGGACGTCTCTCTGCCGATCGCCCTGAAAGTGGCGCGCCACCGCGGCGTATTCCTGCTTTTGAATGGAGTCGTCGAAAGAGCCTTCCACTTCTTCCGGTTTCTTGTAAAAAGGCTCCACGGTGAAGCCCTCGACGTAGGCCGGGGTGTAGGGGATTAGGTATGACGTCGGGAGACCCTCGACCAAGGCCGCGGCTTCCTTGGAGAGATTGGAGCCGGCGTAGCCGAGGGCCGCGTAATTTCCGGCGGCGTTTCCGCTCGCCGGTTTCCAATCCGTGACCGTTCTGTATTGGGTCACGGGTCTCGTTCTCCTTTGGCCGCCTTCCGCGACGGTGACGTAAGCCACGTAGGCCTCCCGGCGATCGTAGCCGAAGGAGGCCGTCCAGTTGATGTCGAAGGTTCCCCTGGTCACGAAACAGGGAACGTACATCACCGTTTCTTCCTGGATGACGCTCGCGGTGAGGATGTCGTCCGGGGCCATTTGGTCCTCTATCATCTTTGACAAGAGGAGGGAATGGAGTCGTTTTTCGTCGGTTTTGGCGCAGATGACGTGCGCTATCGCGGTCGGCTGCGGGCCCGGGGACTGGGAATCGAAGACGAAATTCTCGGAGTCGCAATACGGACATCTGTATTTCGTGACTCCCGGGATGACGTCTATGTCTCCCCCGCAATTTTTGCAAATCAACCGGGCGGGCCCTTCCATGAGCGTGTCCTTTTCGGGGAAAAGCTGGCGGTGTCCGAAAAACGCGAAAAAATTTTCATTTCGAACGGCGCGGTCCCGTTTTCGTCGTTCGATCGATGGCGGAAATCCGAAGGCGAGGATCGGATCGACTTAAAAACCACCCGTCTTTGCCCTCAGGCTCTCGTCCTTTCTGGACAAGACCAGTTGGTGGAGTTCCTTCAGGGAATCGACGATCGTCCGTTGACTCGGCGGCTCGGCGGCGGGGAGGGGTTCCCCGGGCCCGGCGGGGGTCGTCGCGAGCCGCGGTTGGGGGTTCGTCATGTCATCGATGCTTATGAGTTTGTCGGTGATGATCTTGTCCACCCTCACTTCCGAATTTTTGTCGAAGTATTTGATTTCTTCCGAAATTTTTTCCAGCATTGCCGCCGCCTCGGGATTGGAGAGGGCGAGCCTCGCGTGAAGGTTTCTGCAGCGCGCCTCCATTCCGGCCACGAGGGAAACCCTTCTGGAAATCTCTTCGCCCCGGGAGTCGTGTTCCCTCGCGGTGAGGAATATCACGAGGCAGGCCACGAAATACACGACGAGAAGGATTAGCTCCGGGGCCACCAGAAAGCGAACGGACTGAAAATTGCCCACTATGAAAAACAGGGCCACTATGGAGCCGAAGATGAAATAGAGAAGGGTCAGGGTGGAAAACCCGATGTTGAAGATGCCCAGGGCCTCGTCCTTCGAGTACAGAAGCCTGAAGACGAAGGCCGCCGCCGTCACGGTGATCACCAAAAGGAGAAAGAAAAAGCCCAGCCAGCTCGGGCCTCCCCCGGAAGAGGCGAGGGCGAACAAAATGGAACAGACGACGATCGCGGCTCCCCAGACGAGGACTATTTTCCTGAATCTTGATTGAGAGAGTGGATTTGACATGTTTCGACGTTCCTTTTCACAGTTTGGTGCCGCAATTCAGGCAGAATTTGGCTTTCGGGTCGTTGTCCGTCTGACAGTCGGGGCATTTCTTGGTGAGTTGCTTTCCGCAGGAGGGGCAGAATTTGAGGCCGGGGCGCTCCAGGGGCGTTCCGCAGAAAGGACAGGGATTGGGGAGCGCGTAACCGCACTTGGTGCAGACGGTCGCTTCCCTGGGAAGGTCCGTTCCGCATTTGGGGCAGGGATTGTAGGGATCCCCGCAGTTGGGACAGAATTTGGCGCCCTGGGAGATGGGGGACCCGCATTTGTCGCAGGTGATGACCGGCGCCGCCTTTTGGGGTTCGCCCGCCAGGGGGGTCCCGCAGTCGGGGCAGAACTTTTTGCCCGCCGGGACCGCCGCGTTGCAGTTGGGACAGACGGAGGAGGATCTCGGGTCGAGTCTCGTCGAAATGCCTCCCATGGCTTCGTTCATCTGAGGTCCGACCCCCATCCCCATGCCGAGGCCTATTCCCGTTCCCATGACGGTTCCGGGGGCCCCGGGGTTTTTGGCCGCCCCCTCCATGACGTCGAAGGAGCGTTTCTGGGTGTAGTCGTAACCCAGGATGTTCATCTCGGCTTTTTTGGCGAGGGCGCTCTTCAGCTGGACGACCGCGGGGTCGTTTTCCGGGACCGAGACGTCGTTCACGAAGAAGTTCAGAAGCCTTATGCCGTAATCGGAGAAGGTCGGCGTTATCTTCTCCTGCAGGGAGGCCGACAGCTCCTCGAGGTAAGCGCTTATCTCGAGAACGCTTATCTTCTTGTTGATGACGTACTGGGCGAGGGTGTCCTTGGCCTTGGTCAGAAAGAGGCCCTTGAAGACCCTGCCCATGGAGTCCTGGTCGAAGCGGGAGGTGGTGCCGACCAGCTTGAACAGAAACTTGGCCGAGTTCTCCACCTGGACCCCGAACTGCCCGAAGGAGCGCACGGGCAACATCACCCCGAACTTGGGGTCCTGGACCTGGATTGGCGTGGGGGTGCCCCACTTGACGTCCAGGGAGTGGACCTTGTTCACGAACCAGACCTCGGCCGTGAAAGGGGATTCGGGCCCGAAGGGTATTTTGACGATGGAGGTGAGCAGGGGAAGGTTTTTGGTGCTCAGGGAGTGCCGGCCGGGACCGAAGATGTCCAAAGCCCTTCCGCCGCTGAAAAAGACGGCTTCCTGAGACTCGTTGACCACGAGTTGGGAACCCGTGATAAGAGATTGATTGGGCCATTTCCAGGCGAACACGTTGTTCGGACCGTCGTATTTGACAAGTTGAAGAATTGACATGGACACCACCGCTGAGTAGGATTTGGCGTTCCCGGACGGACCGGACGCGGACAGGGCGAAAATAAAACGGGTATTGCCTTTCGTCGGCGCGAATTCGTTTACGGCGGCTCTTCGCGGGCGGGGAGGCCGTCCCGGGGCGGGAAGGTCCGTACGATTCTCGGGCCGGTCTCGGGCCGGTCTCGGGCCGGTTTCGGGCCGGGCGGGCCCGGAAGGGTCGGGGAAACATCGCGGGAAAGAGCGGGCGGAAAGCCCGGGAAAGCGCGAAGAAAAGCGGAATCCAAACAATTATAAGTTTTGACCCGCCTTCTGTCCAGTCCGCACGATAACACAAATCATGCCATTTTAACACATAAGAGGTTATGTTTGGCGATGTTCGCGGACGCGCGGCGATTGTGTCCAATCGCCGGGCCTTCCCGCCGGCGGGGTTTTCCCCTTCATCCCGCGTCGGCTTCGGGAAACGCGGCCGGGAGTCGTATAGCCCGGAACGCTTCCCCGGGCGCCGGAAACGGGCTCTCGCGGAAGATGTCCGCCCGAATTTGGTGTACAATTCAAAGCGTCGGCGACGCTTTTCGCGCCGGGCGCGGGTTTTGTTTCCGGGGCGTTTCCGACCCCCTTGGCCGGCTCCGGTTTTCCGGTCGGTTTTTTCCGGTTCGCGGTTCGCGGGCGCTTTTTCCCGCGAGGAGCGCGAAACTTTGGAGGCTCCCTTTCGAAATGGAAACGATCCTCGTGGCCTGCGAGACCATTCGGGACGAGATCGAGCGGGCATGCTCCGAATTGGGACTGAACCACAGGGTCCTGTGGCTCGACGGAGGTCTCCACAACAGCACCGAACGTCTGCGGGCGCGGGCGCGGGAGCTCTTCGGCGAGGCGGAGGGAAACTGCGACAGGCTTCTCGTGGCCCTGGGCTACTGCGGGGGAGGCTTGTCCGGGCTTTCGACGGGAAACTACGAGACGATTTTGCCCCTCGCCGACGACTGCCTCACCTTCCTTTTGGGTTCCTTCGAAGCGAGAATGAACGCCTCCAAACCCGTCACCTATTTTCTCACCGAGGGGTGGCTCCGCCACGAGTGCGGCCTTCTCGCGTCCTACCGGAAAGCCGCGAGCATGTTCGACCGCGAGACGGCCTCCTTTCTGAACCACAAGATGCTCGACGGTTATTCCAGGCTGGGAGTCTTGGACACGAAGAGCTTCGACCCGGAAAAAGTCGCGAGAATGGTTTCGCCCATGGCGATCGACCTGGGGCTCACGGTCGAGACCCTGGAAGTCGACCGCGCCTGGCTCAGGGATTTTCTGACGGGCCCCCACGACCCCGGGCGCTTCTTGATTTTGCCGCCCGGAAGCCGTTTGGACCTGACCCTTTGGAATAAAATTTTTTATTGGCCCGGGGACGGCGGAGAGGGCGGACACGGCGGAGGCGGGTGACGGCCGGCCCGCTCCCGGAACGATTCTTCCGGACGCCTGCGGGCGAAAAGGGCAAAACAAGAAAAACAAGAAAAAAAAAGGGGGGGACCGTCCCCCCCTTTTTTTGTCAATTCGGTCGCGAACGGAAACCGAAACGCGAGATCAAGGCTTTGGAAATCGCGCGCCCGAGGCGTTTAAACCAAGTCGATCGGAAAAGGCGACCGAAATTTCGGAACCCTCTCGTTTTCCGGGTGGCGCGCGCGTCGGGATTTTCCCGAAGGGTATGTCCCCGGCGTCCCCGCGAAAACGGTTTGCCTCGGGCGCGGTCGACCTTTTTTTCGCGGTGTGCGCGTCCGAAACCGGGGTTACTTTTTTCTCAGTTTGGACTTGGGATCCTGGTCACCCGGGGAAGCCTTTTCGGTTTTTCCCTCGTTGTGGCCGTAAGCGTCGGGGCCGATGATTTCCTGGAAGAGCCTGTCCTGGTCTTCGGGAGAGTGACCCAGTCCCAAAATGATCTTTCTGGCGGTCTCCGGGCGGCATCTTTGGCCTTTTTCGATTTTAAGAATTGTCAAAGGGGAAATCTCGGCCTTGCGAGCCAGCTCTGCTCTGCTCATCAGGCGCTGTTCCCGGATCTCTGCGAGGTGGGTCAGTTGCAGGGTCGTCATGGCAACGATAACCTTTCTGATAGGATTGGCCCCATAACACAGCCGATGGGGGAAAGAAGTTGGTCGGATGTCCGAAAACGATCCTCGGACGGGCGGACGTGAAAAGTGACAAGGGTTTTTCCGACTTTGTCGGATTATCGAAAAAAAAAGCGTCGAAAAGATGTTTAAAGTCGAATCGGTAAGAGTTTGAAGGCGTTTTTCGAGAACGGGCCGAAAGGCGAAGCGGGACGGGGCCTCAGGATTCGCTTTCGGTGTCTTTGTTGATGTCCTTCCTGAACTTCGCGGAGCTCCTGAAAGTCACCACGTTTCTGCTTTTCACCACCATTTGGTGTTTGGTCAGGGGATTGTTCACCGTCCTCCCCGGTCTTTCGGTTATTTTGAACTTCCCGAAACCGGTTATGAGAATGTCGTTTCCTTTTTCCATGGATTCCTTCAAAACGTCCAGTATCTTGTCGACCAGCTCCGACGAGGCCTGGGCGGAGTGGCCGGTCTCGGTCGAAATTTGTCTCGCGATGCTGTCCTTCGTGACGGTCATGGTTGAATCTTTTTCTCGGACGGCCTTGGGCCGCCGGGGGAAAATCGGGAAACCCGGGGTGACCCGTCGCCGGGACGTCGGCGCCCGGGTCTCAATCGTCGTTCTCGAAGCTTCGGGGGCGGTCCGGCGCCGTCGGCCCGAAAACGGCCGAAGCAAGTGACGCAAGAATAAGCTTTCATTACTAAAGAGTATGAATACCACTTGTTTTGTTACAAAGTCAATACCTATTTTTGCTTTTTATTCCTCACTATTTCGCCATTTTTTTTATTTTCCGGCGTTTTTATCGTGAAAACGTTCCGAGAATTATCGAATTATGAAATAAAATCTTGATTCAAGGGAGTTTTTTTTACCATGTCGCCTCCGGCCCCGTCAAGCGGCCGCCGATTTTCGAAGCCGACGGTCCCGAACGGGCCGCTCGGCCGGCAAAGACCCCCGTTTTCGCGCCGGTTCGGGTTTTCCGGCCATGGTCCCGGGCGATTCGAAGGGTCTCTTTCGCGATTTCATGACGTCGCGCGACCGGATTCAAACGGGAAAGAGTCCGATGTCGCCATTTTAAGCTTATCATAACTTATTTTAGCGTATTTTAAAATCAAATGACCGTAAAACGCGGTTACGAAGACTCCCGGCGCGGCCGGGGTCCCCGAAAGAGCCGGGCGGGGAAGCGTTCCCCGGGGCATCCGCCTTCGGGGACCGGTTCCGGGCCTCAACGACAAAGCCCGTTCGGCGTCCGAATCGCGGAATGTCGAGTTTGGCCCCGTTCGGTCCCGTTCGGTTTTTTGAAACCGGGTTCTGACGGACATGGGCTTATTTTAACATGTTTCGGTTTCTTTGGCATTTCGGGGGGGGATTCCCGCGCCAATTCCGGTGGCTTCCGCCTTGGTCCTGCCCACATTTGGCGTCGACCCGGGTTTTGACGCGTCGGATTCGACCCGGCGCGGGTTCGCCGGGGAGCGATCCGGAGGGGGGCCCGGGGAGCGATCCGGAGGGAAGCCCGGACCCGGTCGGGGGACTTCCCCCTAGGGAGGCTCTTCCCCGTTACGGGGGCGCATTTTCCCTCGGGGGCGTCGCGGTCGAAGGGTCCCCGCGGAGGCGTCCCGTCTCCCCGCCCCGTCATTGCTTTTTTTTCGATTAAACGTCAAGATATGAGGAGCGCTTTTCGATCGCGGCCCGTCTCGTTCCGAAACGGCCTTTTTTTTGACCGGGAACGGCGGGTCCCGAAAAACGCCTTATTTTGACCTTCCTTTTTCCTTCCTTTGTTTTACGCCTTCTTTCCTTTTCCCCTTCGGCGCCGGCCGGTTTTTCGGGCTTCGCGGGCGCGGCGCGGCTTTTTTCCCATCGTTTCCCGCGACCCGGGGGCACGCGACGCCGGGCCCCTTTCCTGGGAACGCGGGGGGAAAAACGGGGAAGATTTTGGATTTTCGAGGGGCGCCGGGGCCGGGGAAACGCCGGTTCCCGCGCTCCCGCGCCCGGCCCGAAGGATTTCAAACATGAGCGAAACGGCGAACGCCGACCTCGCGAGACTCTTCGCCGAAAACGCGAGGGCGGTGGGGGCCGGGGTCCTCGAGGCGAAAAATTTGGAAGAGGCCCTGGCTCTCGCCCTGAAAGTCACGAGGGAGAAAACCAAGGCCCCGGATTCCGGGGGGGCCGCGAACGCCCCGAAAACCCTCTTTTTGGCGGACGTTCCCGACGAACTTTACCGAAGATTCGAAGAGACCGCGGGAAAAGAGGGGATACTCGTCGGGAGGGATCTCGCGGGGGACTTCGGGGAAGGTCCGGACGCGGCCTTTTCCGTCGCGCTCTTCGGGATTTCCGAGACCGGCACGGCGGTTTTGCGCTTCGATTCGGATGATTCCCGGGCCGCCGCGCTCCTGTGCGAGATTCAAGTGGTGGCCCTCGGGAAATCCTCCCTGGTCCCGGGTTTCGGGGAAGCCGAACCGAAGATGACGGAGATCATGAGGGAAACGGATTCCCGGCTCGTCATGGTCACGGGGCCCAGCCGCACCTCGGACATCGAAAGGGTTTTGACCCTGGGGGCCCACGGACCCCTGGAACTGCTGGTGGTGCTCACGGAAGATTAGGCAAGCTCGGGGAAGATCGGAAAAAATCGGGGAGGACGGGGGATGGCGAGGTCCATGGGAAGGTACCGCGAAGAAATCAGGGAGGCCCTGGGGGATTCTTACCTCGGGGCGGTCCTCGACAAGTTCGCGAGGCAATACGAGGTCGCGAGGGAAGAGGCGTTCGCGGGGATCGACACCCGGGCCCTCTTCGCCGAGATCGCGGCCATCAAGGACGAGGCCTTGAAAAACATCCCCGAACTCTACGAAACCTTCAAAAGGGAGGCGGAGAAGAGGGGGGTGGGGGTGAGTCTCGCGCGGGACGCGCGGGAATGCCGGGAAACGATCTTGAAAATCGCGGAAGAGACGGGCTCCCGGAAGATAATCAAGACCAAATCCATGACCGCCGAGGAGATCGGTTTGAACGAGGCCCTGATCGCGGGTGGCCTCGAGGTTTGCGAGACGGACCTGGGGGAGTGGATCGTTCAGCTGAGGGGCGAGAGACCCACCCACATGGTGCTTCCCGCGATACACCTTTCAAGGGAGGCTGTGGCCGAAACTTTCTCCGGGGTCGCGGGGACGAGGCTCGAGCCCGACATAGAAAAGCTCGTGAGGTTCGCGAGAAGGGAGCTCAGAAGGAAGTTTCTGGAGGCCGACATGGCCGTGACCGGGGCCAATTTCGCGCTGGCGGAAACCGGCACCCTGGGCATCCTCACGAACGAGGGAAACGGCGGACTCGCGACCTCCCTTCCGGGGACCGTCGCGAGCGTCGTGGGTCTCGAGAAGCTCCTGGCCGGGCCCGGGGACCTTTACCCGATTCTGAAAGCCCTCCCCCGAAGCGCCACGGCCCAGAAGATCACCGCTTACGCGACTTTCCTGACCGGAAACCCGGGCTTCGACCGCTCCGGGAAAAAACGGGAAAGGCGCGTGGTCTTTCTCGACAACGGCCGCTCGCGGCTCCTGGGGGACGAGGTCTTCCGGAGCGTCCTCCGCTGCGTCAGATGCGGGGCCTGCGCCAACCTCTGTCCCGTTTACCGCCTGGTGGGAGGGCGCGTTCTCGGTCACGTCTACGTGGGGGCCGCGGGACTCCTTTTCACCCATTTTTTCCACGGTGCCGACGAGGCCCGGCACATCGTCGCGAATTGCATCGGCTGCGAGGCCTGCAAGGACCTTTGCCCCGCGGGGATCGATCTCCCCGGACTCGTCTTCGACCTCAGGGACCGTCTCGCGAGGGAAGAGGGGCCCTCCCTTTGGTCTCTCCTCCTCTCCGTCGTCCTTCCGGACAGAAAACTCTGGCACGGCCTCCTCAAGGCGGGAAGGTTCGTTCAGAAACCTTTCGCTCGCGGGGGCTTCGTCAAAAGCGTTCCCGCGGTCCTGACCGAAGAACAGGACTTCAGGGCCATTCCGGCCCTCCCGCCCGAAAACTTCCGGGAACTGGTGGACGAACGGGATTTGAACGGTCCGGGCGACGCGAGGGTCTCGATCTTCGCGGGCTGCGCCCACGAGTTCATGTACCCGGGGGACCTCGTCGCGGGCGTGAGGCTCCTCGTCCGCAAGGGGGTTTCCGTCTCCTTTCCGGTGGAGCAGGCCTGTTGCGGCCTTCCGGCCCTGACCCTGGGCGGGAGGAAGACCGCCGCGAAAATCGCCCTGAAGAATCTTGAGATCTTCCTCGCCGAAGACACGGACCACATCATTTCCCTGTGTCCCTCCTGCGCCTCCCACATGAAAAACAGATATCCCGCGCTTCTCGGGGACATGCCGGAACTTTCGGGGGACTTGGCGAAATTCGCGCGAAGGATCGTCGACTTCAGCGCCTTTCTTTTCAACGTCCTCAAGTATTCCAAGGAAGATTTCGAGTCGAACTCGGAGAAAGCCGCCTTCCACGGCTCCTGCCACCAGCGCCTCGGCCTGGGGGCCGGAAGGGAGCCGAGGGAGCTCCTCGCGGCCGCCGCCTCTTACGTCCGGACGGAAGACGAGGAGCTCTGCTGCGGTTTCGGGGGGACCTATTCCCTGAAGTTTCCGGAGATCTCGAAAACCCTGACGGAGAGGAAGCTCGACGGCTACGAGAGGGCGGGGGCGAGCGTTGTCGTGACGGACTGCCCCGGCTGCGTCATGGAACTCTCGGGCGTCGAGGAACGCAGGAGAAGGAAACTCCCGGTGGAGCACATGGCGGGCTTTCTGCACAGGCTTTTGAAGAAAGAGGGAGGGGGGAAATGATTATCCGCCGGAACGAAAACGGATGATTCAGGGATTCTTCCAGATGACTATTTCCAGAAAATAGTCGGTGACTTCCCACCACCGTCCGTCATCCCCTTTGAACTTTTCGAGGTATTCCCTCAAAAAACCGTCGTCCAATTCGATTCCGTGACCCTCCATGGTCGATCTCACCGCGAACTCCAGTTTTTCCCGCTCGAAGCCCACGCGCCAGGTGCCTTCCAGCGGCACCGTCTCATGGCTTATCCCTTCGAAGTCCAGGATGTTTTTCATGGCGATGGCGGTCTTGAGCGGGTACGGAACGACGCCGCGCTCCTCGAAAAGAGGGTTCATCACGTTCGAGCGGGCGCTTTCTCTCGTGCCCGTGAAAACGACGGTCGCGCCTTCGAGGCTCAGGAGTTTTTTCTTCCCCGCCTCGTCGGCGACGGCGGGGGTCATGGAACAGAAAACGATGTCATGGCGGGTTTCCGGAACGTATTTCGCGAAGTCGGCGCAAACGCGTTCAATGTTGCGGACGTCGTGCGCCTCGGCGTCCGCGCTCAGGACCTCGAGCATCCCGGGGGAAATGTCCAGGGCCGTCACCCGGTCCGCGAGAAGCGCGATTTTGATGGTGAGCATGCCGCTTCCGCACCCGATGTCCAGGACGGATTTCCCCGCGAAATCGACCCCGGCGCTCTTTATGAGACCCAAGACCCTCGCTTCGTAAGAGTTTTCGTCGGTGTTGTACCTGGGATAGACCGCGGATTTCTTGTCCCAAAACCCGACCGGTTTGTTGACCGCCGGAAAACCGCCGGCGCCGGTGTTTTTGACTTTTCCCATGTCGGAGCTCCTTCGATCGGGAATGACGGAAACGGAACCTTTTCGACCCGCGCCCGTCAGGCGAAAAACCGCCGGGCGAAGTCGCGGCGCGGCGAAAAAACAAAACAAAAAAAAAGACCGATCCGTTTTTGAAAAACGGACGCGGCCTTCGTGGCGCGTTGCGGTTTCTTTCGGTCATGAAACGGCGGGCGTTTGAAGTTTTCGACCCCGAAAGACGACGGCCCGATCATACCCCCGCCGCCAGAGGATTGTCAACGGCCTTTCCCGCGGCGGGCGCGGCGGGAAAAATTCTCGCGCGCGAAGGTCGGGCGGATTGATGAGGTGAAAAGTCGCGTTGTTGTTACCAATAAAGAATAT
>JAITKT010000283.1 GCA_031278225.1 Deltaproteobacteria bacterium | reverse complement strand
CGGTAATCCCTGACGGTCCCCCTCCCCTCCGGGGCGGGGGCGGCGGCCATGGCCGCGGCGGCCGTCCCGGGGCTTATCCCGGAGGCCACGGCCATCGCGAGCGCGACCAAAACGTTTTCCGCGTGATGGGACCCGACGAGCGCGGTTTTGACCCTCAGGACCGAGGCCCCGACCGTCTTCCCGGCGAAAAAAAGTTCCCTCGCGATTCCGTCCCGGGACTCCTCCCGGACGAGCTCCAAATCTTCCCCGGAGGTTTTGCCCCCGCCCCGCAGGTCCCGGAAAGTCACGGTTTTCTCCCCCAAAAACTCCCGGTAAGGGGCGAGAAAGGGATCCCCCGCGTTGAAGACGAAGACGCTTTTCCGGGGCATGACCCTGAAAAGTTCGGTCTTGGCCCTCGCGACTCCCTCGAGGTTTCCGAAACCCGCCAGATGGGCCCGTTCGACCTTGGTCACGGCCCCGACGTCCGGCTCGCAAATCCCCGCGAGTCTTTCGATCTCCCCGAAGGCGTTGGCGCCGAGCTCCAAAATCAAATGCCGGACACGGGAATTCGCCCGGAAGATCGTGGCGGGCACTCCCACGAGGTTGTTGAAATTCCCCCCGGTCGAAAGAACCTTTTCCGCCCCCCCCGGCCTTGACCCAAACGCGGGCGAGAAGATCCTTCACCGTGGTTTTCCCCACCGACCCCGTCACGGCCATGACTTTCAATCTCAAGTGTCTCCTCACCGCCCTCGCCATGTCCCCCAAAACGCGGAGCGGGTCTTTGACCGCGAGGGTCGCGGCGTTGGCGTTCCCGGCTTCCCGAAGACCCGCGAGCGCCATGTCCCGGTCCTCCTCCCCGAAAACGGCGAGAACAGCGCCTTTCGCCATCGCTTTTCCGGCGTGCGCGGCCCCGCGGTGATTGGGACCGTTCAAGGCCACGAAGACCTCCCCCTCCGCGACGGTTCTCGAGTCGGTCGAGATCCCCCTGACCGGGGCCCGCGTTTCCGCGAGGCTTTCCGGAATCTCCAAACCCGTCATCCGCAAGAGTTTGGGGACGGAGAGATTCAGGGAGGAAAAACCCCCGCCCGATTCGCGCGTGTCCGTGTCCGCCTTCGCTTTCAATTCCGCCCCCGCCTTTCGCGTCTTCTTTCCCGTCCCGGTCGCCCGGGCGGTTTCGATCGTTTTGATTGCCCCGATTGCCTCGCTTACCTTGATTGCCTTGCTTGCCTCGCTTGTTTCGATTGCCGGGGCTTCCCCTCAGACCGCCTTCCCGGCGTCCTCAAGGGCCTTCAGCGTCTCTTCCGCGTCGTCGAACCGCCTTTTCTCCGTCCCGACGATCTGATAGTCCTCGTGTCCCTTGCCGCAAACGAGAAGAATGTCCCCGGCTTCGAGAAGATCGACTCCGAGCGCTATGGCCTTCCTTCTGTCGGGTTCGACGAAATAAACGGAGCCTTCGCGGGAAGGGTTTTTAAGAGCGGCGGCGCCTTTCGCGGGAACGGAGCCGTTCTCCCGGAGTCCCCGCTCCGCCTCGGCGATGATGACCAGGGGGTCCTCGGTCCGGGGGTTGTCGGAAGTGAGAATCGCGACGTCGGCTTTGGCGGCCGCGGCTCCCATGAGGGGCCGCTTTCCCTTGTCGCGGTCTCCCCCGCAACCGAAAAGAACCGCGAGTTTTTCGGGCTTGAGGTCCCTCGCCGCGCCGATGACCGCTTCCAGCGCCCCCGGGGAGTGCGCGTAATCCACGATGGCCGCCCGATCCCTTCCCTCCCCGACCCTTTGAAATCTTCCGGGCGCCCCCTCCGCGAGGGAGAGGGTTTTTCCGACGAGTTCCGGGGAAAGGTCCGCGAGTGTCCCCAGGGAAATCGCGGCCAGGAGGTTCCGGGCGTTGAAGCCGCCGATGAGTTTGGACTCCGCCCGGACGATGCCCTTCGGCGTCTCGACGGAAAGTTTCGTCCCCGCGAGGGAAAAGGAGGCCTCCTTGAGTCTCACGGCCCCGGCCTCGAAACCGTAGCCCAGGGCCCTGTCGCCCAGGAGCCCCAAAAGTCTTTTTCCGTAAGGGCAATCGGCGTTGACCGCCGCGAAAACCCGGTTCTCCTTCCCGAGGCTCGTCTTTTTCGCGTGTTTCATGAATAGTCCGGTCTTGGCCCCGAAGTAACTTTCCATGTCCCCGTGATGGTCCAGATGGTCCCTCGTGAGATTGGTGAAGATCGCCCTGTCCACCCCGAGTCCCTCGACCCTTCCCAAAGAAAGCGCGTGGGAACTGATTTCCATGGCGACGGCGTCGACCCCGTCGTCGACCATTTCCTTGAGGATCGAGTAAAGGAGGGGTCCCTCGGGGGTGGTGTTGGGGGCGGGACGAATCTTTCCGTTCCAACGGTAATCGATGGTTCCCGTGACCCCGGGATTCATGCCCGCGGCCTTGAGAAGGGCTTCCGCGAGAGAGGCGGTCGTCGTTTTCCCGTTGGTTCCCGTGATCCCCACGACGAAAAGTTTTTCGTCCGGTTCCCCGCACGCGAGTCGCGCGGCCTCGGAAGCCGCCGCCCGGGGTTCGCGGCCGGGGGGCGGGACGAAGAAGGGAAGACCCGCGGGGACGGGAGAGAAATCAGGATCCCCCCCGGAAGGGGCCGGGAGCAAAACGGCCGCGGCGCCCCTGGCCGCGGCGTCGCCGATGAAATTTCTCCCGTCCGCGCGGGCCCCCGGAAGGGCGCAGAAGAGGTACCCGGGTTTTACCTCGCGGGAATCCTCCGTGACCCCGAGGATCTCGAAATCGAGGGAGGCGCGCGGGGAATCGGGCGTCGAATCGCCGGAAGGCCGCGCGAGGCCCGGGACTTCGAATCCCAGGCGTCGGACGAGGTCCCGCGCCTTCACCCGTCGATCCCCGCGAAGCGGACGGCCGCCGTCTGACCGGGCGCGACCCTTTGCCCGGGCCGGGGGTCCTGGTCGCGGGCCATGCCGCTCCCGCTGAACTCCATGACGAGCCCGTGTTTGGCGAGGGCGTCCTTGACGTCCCTCATGGTGAGGCCGGAAAGGTCCGGCATGACCCCGGGCTGATGTTTCACCTTGTCCCTCAAGACTTCCCGGGTCCCCTTGAACGAAGCTTCCCGGAGATTCATCCCGGAGACGCCGGCTTCCCCCGCGGGGGGAATGGGACCGGGCGAGCCCTTGTCGCCCTTGGGAATGACCGCGCGGACCCGGTTCGCGGCGGAATAGTCGGTCAAAATCCCCGGAACCGCTCCCGGGGCGAAGGACGACCCGTTCGAGGAAAAGTCGGCGCTCGCCGTCGCGCGGGCGGGGGAACCCCCGGGGTCGGACGGGGGGATGTCCAGAAGCGGCAGGGCCTCTTCCATGATCTCCTTGAAAACCGGAGCCGCCACGACCCCGCCGTAGTAGCTGGGCCAGGGCTCGTCCAGGACCACCAGGAGACAGAGCTCCGGGTTCTCGTAGGGGGCGAGCCCCACGAAGGAGGCCGTGAAACTGTCGTGGCTGTAGACGCCCTTTTCCACCGAATATTTTTGGCTGGTTCCCGTCTTGGCCGCGACCGGGTATTCGGGGATGTCCCCCCTCGTCCCGGTTCCGCCCTTCACGGCGGCGAGGCGCATCATGGCCATGACCTGCCTCGCGGTCAGGGGCGATATGACGTTTCTCGCGATCTCGGGATTTCTCTCCTCGATGACGTTGCCCCCGGAATCGATGATTCTCGAGACGAGCATGGGACGCATGAGGACCCCGTCGTTCCCGATGGCGGCCGCGGCCATCACGAGTTGCAGGGCCGTGGTGGAAAGGCCCTGACCGAAGCTCAAGTTCGAGGCGTCCACCACGTGCCAATTCTTCACGGGCCTCAATTTTCCCGCCGACTCCCCGGAGGGGTAGGCGAGACCGGACTTCTCGCCGAAGGAAAAGCGGGTGAGATAGTTGTGGAGTTTTTTGGCCCCGAGCCTTTCGCCAATCTTCGCGGCCCCGATGTTGGAGGAGACCTGCACTATCCGGCTCACCGTGAGGTCTCCGTAGGAGCCGGTGTCCCTTATGGAGGTGGTCCCGTCGACCTTGTAGGTGCCGTTCTCGCAGAAAAAGACGGTGTCGGGGGTTATGATTCCCTCCTCCAGGGCGGCCGCGACGGTGAAGATCTTGAAAGTGCTGCCGGGCTCGAAGGGGTCGGTCAGGGCCAGATTGCGTCTGGACTTCACCGGGGTTTCCCAGTACTTGTTCGGGTCGAAGGTCGGGTAAACGGCGCTGGCCACGATCTCCCCCGTCTTGGGACGGACGGCGATGGCTATCCCGCTCTTGGCGTTGGTTTCGACCACGGCCTTGGCTATGGCCTTTTCCGCGATGAACTGGATCCTCCTGTCGATGGTCAGTATGGCGGAGGCCCCCCGGGGCGCCTCCTGGGCCTGACCCGCGCTGTCCATTATGACCCTGCCCCTCTTGTCCCTCTTCACCCGGATCTTCTTGTCGGGGACCATGAGGCTGTCGTTCAGGGCCCGCTCCAGTCCCTCCAGGCCCTGCCCGTCCACGCCCACGAAACCGAGCAGATGGGCGGCCACGGGACCGTTGGGATAGACCCTCTTCTGGCCCTTCTCGATCATCACCCCCTTGAGATTCAAGGCCCGAACGTTCCCGCTCTCCTCCTCGGTCAAATTTCTCTTTATGAGCATGTAATTTCGGGTCTTCTCGAATCTCTCGGCCAGCTCCTCGTAGTTCATGTCGATTATCTTGGAAAGGGCCAGGAAATTGTCGCCGTAGTTCTTCATGGCGAGGCCGTGGACGGCCAGGTTGTCGGAAACGACCGAGGTCGCGAGCTTTTCCAAATGACAATCGTAGATGTCCCCCCTTATGGAGCGAATCACCATCGTCATTTCGGTCTTCTCTTTGGAACGGTTGGCGTACTCGTCCCTTTCGACGATCTGCAGTTTCACCGCGCGACCGACGATTAACAAGGCGAGCACCGCGAAAACCGCTCCCACCCAGATCAGGCGTTTTCTCATGATGTCGGGTAAATTCCTCGCCATCCCCCACTCTCCTCGAACCCTCGGAAACGATCGTTTCCGGAATCAATGAAAAAACGGTCGCGAAAATCAAACGATTCTTCGCCGGCGAAGACGGCGGCGGCGAAAACTCCCCGACGGCTTCATCGTCGAAATTTCCCGGGATCGCCCTCGGGTTTTCCCTCGATCCGCCGGCGAAACGCCTTCGGCCGCCTTTCGGGGCATGGGCCTTCCCGGCCCGCCCCGTCGGGGGGCGGACCGCGAGAGCCCGTCTTGGGGTGTCCTTCCCCAGGGGAATGAAATTATGAGGCCTGCGTCGCTTCGTCATCTTATAGCGCCGGGGATAAATGCCGTTACCCCCGGGAGGGTAAAAAGCCGTTGTTTTTCATGAAAATCGACGGCTTTCACCCTTGACGCCATAAAAACGGCGGAAACGAAAAAAGAAAAAGAGGCGGAAAAACAAACGTCACCAATCCGATAAGGCCTGAAAAAAGAGGTGCTGAAACATTACCAAACAAGAAACATCACCATGACGGAAACATTGCCGGGTCGTTGACATTACCCGATTCGACGACATCGGCAATTTCAAAAAAGGCCGAAAAAAAGGCGCTTTGACATTACCCGTTAAAAAACATTACCCGATTCAAAAACATTACCCGATTCGAAATAAGGCCAAAAAAGAGGTGCCAAAACATTACCGAATTCAAAACACGGACCGATTCGAAAAAAGGCCAAAAAAGAGGTGTCAAAACATTACCGAATTCAAAACATTGACCGATTCAAAACATTGACCGACCAAAACGCGCCCGATTCGCCAAAGCCCGGAAAAAGGGCGCTCGCGCGTTTCTTCACTGGTTTGATGGTCGGGAAAAAAGCGGAATGAATTTCGCCTCACTCGGGAGCCGGCGACCGGCCGGTCAGTGATCCGAAGGAGGCTCGCTGACGGGAAACCAAAGTCATTCGAGTGTCTTCGCCGGAAGCTCCGAACGCTCGCGGGAAGTCGATTGATTCGTCGGGGATCGTCTGATGACGCCCCGTGTCCGTGATTATTTTTCTCATCACTCCATGACTATGATCTGCCCTTTTTGGGGGGTTTGAAGCTTGAGGTTTTCCCTGGCTATGATCTCCAGATCTTCCAACACCGCGAGAACCTCTATCTTCGCTTTGAGGCGGCTGTTTGTCTCCACCAGCTTTTTCTGTTCCTCGGTCAGGCGGGAAACCTCGAGACCCAGTTCGTTTCTGCCGTGGGAGATGCTGATTAGGGCGAAGAGCGCGAGAATCGCGATCACCGCGCCCGCCAGGACGACGCTGAAATGCCAGGGAGTGAAAAACTTCAATCTGTCGGAAGGCTTGGGCTCGAGTTTTTGTTTTTGGGGGTCCCGGCACTCCCGAAGCTTTTTCAGTTTCTCCTCGTCCCGTTTCTCCTTCTTCGATTTATCCCGATCCGCGGGGACGATGTTTTTGGTCCGGGAAAGGGGCGCGTTCTTCCAGCGGATTTCCGTTTTGACCGAACGGAGGTCTTTGCGTTTGTATGTCTTTATCCTTGGCTCCATGAAAATTCCCCGACCCGCTTGCGAAAAACCAAAAAACCGCTTCAATCTTCCCGAAAATAACCCCGAAAAAAAACCACTAAAGCCTGACGGCCGCCCTGAGCTTCGCGGAACGGGACCTCGGATTTCGTCTCTTCTCCTCCTCCGACGCTTCCAGGGGTTTTTCGAAGAGCGGCTTCCAGAGCGCCGGTTCATGCCCGGGTTTGGGTCTGAAGAGTTCCTTGACCTCCCTGTCCTCGAGGGAATGAAAACTGATCACCGCGAGGACTCCCCCTTCCGCGAGACACTCGCGGGAATCCGCCAAAAATGCCCTCAAGTTTCCGAGCTCGTCGTTCACCTTCACCCGGAGCGCCATGAAGAGCTTCGTCGCCGGGTGAATCCCCCGGGTGGCGCCGCCCCGGGTCTTCCCTTTCGGGGGCGACAGGGTCCGCCAGGCGAGGTTCGCGAGCTCCCTTGTGGTCCTTATGGGGGCCTTGCTTCTGGCTCTCGCGATTTCCCTCGCGAGTTTCCTCGAGCGCCTCTCCTCCCCGAACTCGAAAATGATGTCCGCCAGCTCCTTTTCCGGGGTTTCGTTCACGACCTCGAAAGCGCTCACTCCGTTATCGGGATCGAACCTCATGTCCAGGGGGCCGTCGCCGGCGAAGGAAAACCCCCTCTCCTCGAGCTTCAACTGGCGGTGGCTCAGTCCCAGGTCGGCCAGGATCCCGTCGGGTTTCCCCAACCCCTCCTCCCGGAGAAGGGCCCGGAGCTCCCCGAAGTTTCCGCGCCTCGCCAAAAGTCTCGTCTCCCCCTTTCCCCAGAAATCGTTCGCGAAGTTGACGGCGTCGGGGTCCAAATCCAAGGCCAGGAGCCTTCCCCGGGGCCCCAACCGCTTGAGGATCATCCTCGAGTGACCTCCCCCGCCCATGGTCGCGTCGAGGTAAAAACCGTCTTCCCCGACGTTCAACGCCGACATCGCCTCCCCGGGCATGACCGGCTCGTGGCCGTAAAGCTCTCGCAAACTCTCTTCGTCCATCGGGGTCCTCACGGGGGTTCGGGGGGAAATCCTCACCAGGAGGGAAGTCTGTTCGACGGCGGGGAGTCCCGGTCGGCTTCTTTGGCGAGGCTCTTCTCCCTCTCCCCGATGGCCTCGATTTCGGCCTTCCGCCAGGCTTCGGCCTCCCAGATCTCGATTTTGTCCATGACTCCCAGTATGACCACGTCCTTCGCGAGACCGAGCCGCTCCCTCTGAACGGGGGAAATGAGAATCCTTCCGCTTTTGTCCATGTAAACCCGCTCGACCTTGGAGAAAAAGAGCCTCCGGGCGTTCATGAACTCCAGGGTCGACCCGAACCGGCTCTCGTCGGACCAGGCCTTGACCGTTTCGTTCCATTTGGCGGAGGGATAAAGACTCAAAAAAGAGGTGCCGGGCATGTGGCCGAGATGAAGGGAATCCGTCTCCCCGAGGCTCATGAGACTTTGGCGCAGGGGAACGGGGAGCGTGATTCTGCCTTTGTCGTCGAGCGAATGGAAAAACTCTCCGCTCAACACCACGGGCTCGCTTCGTGTCCGCAACTCCGTCATCGCGATTTCCCCCCGGGTTCCCCGAAAGAACCTTGCCGAGTCCCCGCCAATCCCCCCGAAACCCGCGGCCCTTCGCGCGTGTCCGTCCGACGGCGAACCGTCCGCGGGGGATTTCAACCATGCTTCCAAAAGACGAATAAGAGCTTAACCCACTTCGACCCACATGTCAATGATGAATGTGAATTCAAGACGTTAATTCGGGGTGGTCGTCCCACACGCTCCGATATACCTCTTTTCCGGGGAAAAACGCAAGCTCCGATTCTGGCGGGAGCAAACACGCGCCACATCCTCAAAGAACGCCCGAATCCGCCACCACATGTTGATCGTCTGTCCCCGATCGAAACCGAAAAAGCGCCCCCGCGAGTCGAAAAAATGTTTTTCCGCGCCGCGGGCAGCGCTCCGCCCGAATCGCCATCGTTTCCAGGTTTGACCTTTATTAATACCAAATAAAGTGGGTCATGATAATAAACCCCCAAAATATCGATTTTCCCATAGTGTCGCGTCATGTGGTAGAGATCGAAACAAGCGCGTGAAAAGTCGCGGGTCGCGTCGATCGAAAAAATTTTCGCGTCTCTTTTTTCCGAACTCGCGTACTTCGGACGCGTTCCCCCGAACCAGGATAAAATCCTTTCCGCGCGCGGCTTTGGCGCCGCTCCTCCCGCGTTCGGAAGGAAATTTTCAAAACGGTTTTCCCCCGGCCGCGGGAAAAATCCGGGACGGGGTCAAACGGGAAAAAACGAAAAGAAGTTTCGGCGCGGTTGTCGCGGGAAGGTTCCCGGCGGGGGTGTCCGGCGGGCCGAGACCGGCGGAACTCACGGGGAAAACCGGGATTTTCGGGGGTTTGGCGAAACATGAACGGGCGTTCGCCCGAACGCCCCGGGGGTTTTCAGAAATTTCGGGGTTCGGGGCTTTTCCAAACATTGTTTTTGAATCATAGCTCAAATTGTGGCGCGCGGGTTTTGTTTTACGGCATTTTGATGTCCTGTCCGAATTCGGGTGTTTTAAGGTTTCTCCGCGGTTTCGTAAGAGTTTCGCGGGAGATTCGCGGGCTCCGCCATTTTCCGGGACGGAAAAAACCCTCCCGGAAAATCAATCGGAGGGTTTTCCGTTCCCGGGAGGCGCCCGGGGTCGCCCTCCCACCCTCCCGCCGCCGCCCCCCGGCGAGGTCCCGACAAACGCCAAACGACGCCGCCCGCCTCCCTCGAAAGCCCCGACACCGGGGGGTCCGCCAAGGAAAAACCCGAACGGGGCCCGGTCAAGCCCGATCAAGCCCGGTCGGAACGGGCAAGGGATCCGACCCCGGGGCGTTCGCGACCCGTCGCCCGCGGGAAAAAACCCGACGCCCGAGTCTTTTTCTTCCCGCGTTTCGCGGTTTGACATCCTCATCGGGGGACATTAGAATTGTCGAAAAGTTCGTTTAAAATCCTTTCCGGCCCATTTTCGGCCGGTTTTCGGACGTTTTTCGCGCCTTTTTCTTGGGGAAAAAGCGTCCGCCTTTCCGACGGCGGAAAGCGCCCGGACCTTTTCCCGACGCCCCTTGGCGAAACGACGCCGGGCGCGTTTTCGGGGTTTTTCCAAACGTCCCCCTTTTTCCCCGCCGCGGGGAATTCGCGCGAAGCCCCGCCTTCATCGGTCCAAAATACCGCCCATCCCGCTCTTTCCCGTTCTTCGGCGGTCGGGAACCACTCCCCGGACGGGTTCGGACTCCCGCGTCGACGGCGGAAACGCCCCGGACAAAGGGCCTCTTCCGGTCGACGAGCGTTTTTTTTGTCGCGTCATCCCGTTTGTTTTTCGACGATTTTCGTCACGACCCCGTTCGGGGGACGAAACCCGATCACCCCGGACGCAACGGAGGCATCATGGGTTACATCATCAAAGGCATAACGAACGTCTTCAATTTCAGCGGCAGTTCTGACAGAACCGAGTTCTGGGTTTACGTCATAGCCGTCTTCGTCGTTTTGTGGTTGCTCGGCCGGTTCGCCTTAGGCGTTTTTTCCTGGACCGGAAGCATACTCACGGGAAGAAGCCTTCTCTGGGCGGTGATTTACGTCATCCTGTTCGCGGCCATTTGCTGTCGCAGGCTCCACCACATAGGCTGGCCCGGGATTCTGACCATTCTGTGCATGTTCCCGTTGTTCGGGCTCATAGTGGGTCTCATTCCCGGAAAATCCTCCAGGTGATCGAATCCGCGGGACCCGCTTCCCGGAAAGCTTTTTGTACCGACCGGCCCCCGGTCGGGCGCGTCGCGCCCGGCCGGGGGCCTTTCTTTCGCCCGGAAACGACCCGCCCCGCGACCTCCGGGCGCTGGACAAAAAAAAACGGGGACCGCGGCGGAAAGCCGGGATCCCCGTCGGTGACGGGTCGGGAAAAAATCGTTTTATCGGGGGTGGAGTCGCCAAGGTCCCTGTCGCGGGGGTCCGTCGGCGGTCAGGCCCCGCTTCCCCGGGTTTCCGGGTCCGTTCCGAGGCCGGGGGCGTCGGGGGGAAAACCGAAAAGAGGGGCCGTGGAGGGGGCGGTCGCCCGGCGGGTCGGGGTTCCCCGGTCCGCGCGGGAACGGGCCACCGACATGAGGAGTTTTATGCGGTTCAGCTGGTTCACCTCGCTCGCGCCGGGGTCGTAGTCGACCGCGACGATGTTGGAGTCGGGGTGGCGGCGCTTGAGCTCTTTCAAGACGCCCCTTCCGGTTATGTGGTTGGGAAGGCAGCCGAAGGGCTGGACGCAGAGGATGTTTTTCACGCCCTTCTCGAGCATGATGGCCATGTCCGCGCAG